>JAFUKJ010000024.1 GCA_017467805.1 Lachnospiraceae bacterium | reverse complement strand
GAATAAATATCCTCCAATAAAGAGCTTTTCTGTATGTATCTAACACCACTGGTTTGTCTGGTGTCATCTAAACGATGTGCCATCTCATTCGTCTGTAGATAAAAGGCATCATTGTCCTGAGACTCATTGATACGCACTCCCCAAAGAATAATTGACGGATGATTGCGATACTGCATTACCATTTCTTCTGTATTCTGAATCGCCTGCTGCTGCCATACCTCATCACCGATATGCTGCCAGCCTGGTATCTCAGTAAATACCAAAAGTCCCAGCTCATCACATCTATCAATAAAATAATGTGACTGTGGATAATGTGAAGTTCTCACTGCATTTACACCAAGCTCATTCTTTAAAATATCTGCATCCAACTGCTGCATGGACTTAGGCATCGCATAGCCCACATACGGATAACTCTGATGACGATTTAAACCACGTAGCTTGCGTTTCTTACCATTCAAATAGAATCCGTCTACCTTGAACTCAACCTCACGAAATCCAATTCTGTCTTCTCTTGTATCCATCAAAACATCATCTTTATATAGTTGTGTTCTCACAATATAAAGCTTTGGATTCTCCATCTCCCACAGTTCTATTCCCGATACAGCATGCTTTAACTCGCCTGCCTTAAAGCTTACGATCATATTACCATCGGCATCCAATAAGCTCTGACAAATCCTATATCCATCAACCCAATTTGTGTATGTCTGTTCCCCAACTCTTACTGTGACATCACAATCCAGTACAGGCTTATTCTCTACAATCCCTTTGGTTCTTGCAAATACATCCTCTATATAGGCTTCTTCCTTGATTTCCAGATATACCTCTCTGTATAAGCCACCATATGTCATATAATCGATTACGTGTCCAAATGGCGGTATATTCTGGTCTTCTCTACTGTTGACCTTAACTACTAGCACATTTTCCTGCCCAAAACATAATTCCTTGGACAAATCCACTGTAAATGCTGTATAACCATTTCTATGCTCTGTCAGCTGCTTTCCATTCAAATACACCGTTGCCGAATGTCCTGCTGCCTCAATCGTCATCAGTACATGTTTTCCCTGCCATGACTCCTCTGGCACGAAGCATCTTCGATAACCGCACACCATCTGGTAGATATTCTCATCAAAGTAGTGATAAGGTACCTCCTGCACCGTATGAGGAAGCGTTACCTGCTCTACACCTTCCGTCTTCCAATCCTTCTCCAGCATTGTCGGGGAATATTCCTTCACGAACTGCCAGTCATGATTCCAATAGATACGTCCTTCTCTCATTTTCTTACTCCTTTATTCCTCGCATAATGATACTTATCATCTCCTGCAGAGCCTCTTCATAGCCAATTCCATTCTCTACCAACACACCCTCTGCAAAGAACCTCTGAATCGTTCCCTCTACCATTGTCTTGACAATCGGTATGGAAATCGGGCGAATCACTCCCTGCGCCATACCTTCCTCTAACAATGCTATGGTTGTATCCCAATCTGTTGCCAAGTAATTGGCTACTCTACCGTAAATATTAGGAAACTTCTCTTGTAACTGATATAGATTATTCAAACCGATATTCTGATATCTCTCAGGTAGTACCACCATAATCTTCTCTATCTTTGTCACAATATCCATATCAGGATTCTCTGCAATCTCGCGTTCACTTCGCTTAATATCTGCAAAGCAGTAATCCGCAAGCTCCAGCAGCATTTCCTCTTTATTTGCATATACGTTATATAATGTCTTCTTACTCATTCCAAGATTCTTCGCAATATCGTCCATGGTAAACTTCAATCCCTTTTTACCAAATTCGTCTATTGCTGCATTGATAATCTTCTCTTTTATCTCGTTCATTTTGTTGTCCTCCTTAAAGGAAATCCTTTTATCAGAAACTTGGAAACTCTTTTTAGTTTCCGAGTTTCCTTTATTATAACACTACAATTTTCATTGTGACAATTACTACATATTCACAAAATAGAGTAATCTCCTTTGTAAGAAATAAACAAAGAGACCATACATACTTATATGTACAGTCTCCCATATCTCAATTATACAATTCTTCTTACCGCTAATATTGGCTTATAAGTAGCATAACCTATAATAATACCCGTCTTCGCCGAACTTGCATGTACAATCCTGCCATTACCAATGTACATGGCAACATGTCCTGCATAGCAAATCAAATCTCCAGGCTGAGCCTCCGCATAAGTAACTGCTTTTCCTGCACTTCTCTGCTGATAAGAGGTTCTTGGAATCTTATAACCAAATGCCTTATACACTGACTGCGTAAAGCCTGAACAATCCGCACCATTTGTAAGGCTTGTACCACCCCAAACATACTTATTGCCAACAAATCCACAGGCATAAATCGCGATTTCCTTACCTTTTGCGCTACCGTTTGCTGCCATAATAGATGCCGTGTCTACCTTAGCTGTTCCGATAGGCTTATTCTTCATTGCTGCCAGTCTTTCAGCCTCTTCCCTAGCTTTTCTAGCAGCTTCTTCCTCGAGCTTCTTAATCTCAGCATTCTGTTTCTTAATCTTGCTCTTATAGACCTCTGCCTCTTGCTTTGCCTTGCTGATCTGTAACTCATAATCCTCACTAAGCTTCGCAAGTTCTGCAAGTGCATCCTCCAAGCCTGCCTGCTCCATCTCGCACTCTGCCTTGGATACCTCAAGCTCTGCATACTCCAATTCAAGACTTTCCTTCATCTCTTCTATCTGCTGTCTTGTTTCCTCATACTGTGTCAGCATCTTTCTATCATATGCATACATCTGCTCTATGTAATCAGCATTATTCAATGCACTTTGAAAAGAAGAAGCCTGCATCAGCAATTCAAGATAAGAGGTTTCCCCCTTTTCATACATATATTGAATACGAAGCTTCATCGCCTCATACTGCTCTTGCTCTTGTACTTGTGCCGCTGTCAAATCAAGCTCCGCCTGGGCAATTTCCGACTGCTTTGTCTCAATATCCTCTTCTATCAAAGCGATACTTGCCATCAAATCGACAATCGCAAGCTCAACCTCCTGCATATCGCTGGCAATTCCCTCCTGCTCTAACTCCAGATTCTCCATCTCTTCGTCAAGTTCATCAAGGGCAGCCTGGTCCTGCTTGTTCTGTTCCTTCAAATCACTTATCTTATCTGCCCACACGGACATATTCGTATGTACCACCAGTAACATCGCCAATGATAGGCATAATAATCTTACGATTCTTTTTCTCATTTACCATTCCCCATATATCAACTATTAATACTATATCATTATTATAGCATTATTAATTTGCATAAAAAAGTGTCTGTAACAGATTTCTCCGCTACAGACACTTCCATATTCTTCATTTAATCTGATTATTCGATTGTAACATCCTCAACGATGTCTTCAACAACTACACACTTAAGTAACTCTTCCATTACCTTATCGTAAAGTAATGTAGCACGGATAGCTGTCTTACCTGAATCTGCTAAATACTCTTCTGCTGATGCATAACCCGCATATGCTGCATCCTCTTCTACAACTGCCATGAACTCTTCCTCTGTTAACTCAATGCCCATATCCTTTGCTGTTGCTTCAATAACAAGGTACTGCTTAACAGTCTCTTCAGCTGTAGCTCTCATTTCCTCCTTGAACTCATCAAGTGTCATGCCATACATAGCAGTTACATATGTCTCAAGGTCACATGCATAATATGCCTGACAAATCATCTCCATATATGTCATGCTTCCATTAAGCTCTTCCTCAACAAGCTCTGCAGGAGCAGATGTTACCTGACACTCTTCGTAAAGCTTTGCAAAGATTGCACCCTTAACATTGCTCTCGTATGCTGCCGCCAACTCCTCTGCAAGAAGCTGCTTACCAGCCTCCCAAAGCTCGTCCTTAGTCTGATATGTTAATCCCATCAATGCCATCTGCTCTGGTGTTACATTTGCATAATCTGTTGTTCCATTAATAGAATGTACAGTTACTGTAAATACTACAGCCTGACCTGCAAGCTCTGCATTACCATAATCCTCAGGGAAAGTAAGATTCAAATCTACTGTAGTACCTGGCATAACACCTACTAATCCATCCTCAAAACCAGGAATGAAGTTGCCTGAACCAATCTCAAGCTCATAGCCTTCATAAGAACCACCTTCAAATGTAACGCCATCCTTCTTACCAACATAATCGATTAATGCAACATCCCCTGTCGCTACTGCTCTGTCTGTAATAGGATATGTTTTTAAAATATTGTTATTAATATAATACTCTGTATTCTCATCTGTTACTTCTGTCTTGCTTACCTGTACTGTCATTCCATCGTACTGATTCAATGTAACGTACTCTGACATATCCAAAGCTGTAATATCAACAATTGTTGCTTCCTCTGCTGATGTCTCTGTCTCTGCTACAACGCTCTCCTGTGTACTCTCTCTCTCTACTGTCTGCTCTCCTGTCACTGTATCTGTCGATACTTCCTCCTTACCGCATGCACTTACACTTAATACCATTGCTACGGCTAAACCCATCGCTAATAACTTTCTTTTCATGATATAACTCCCATCTAAATAATCCTTAAATTGTTGTCTTTCCTTTTAGTAAACTACCTATGTCCCTACATGAAACAGTGTGCCTATAAAAAACACACGATATATCTTTTATACCACAAAATCCTTCACTTGGGAAGAGATATATTTAACGAATAAACATCACTATCCTTGTAATATTTGATAGAAAATCATGGCATAATCACCAGTCTACTTTTTATGTTTTTTTCATCCTTTGAAACCTTGCGCTTTACTGTATTTAATGTTACAATCCATATGAGTTTAAAGTTAGTAGGAGGTTTATTGTGTTCTGGAAAATTTTATTAGGTATTGTAATTGTTTTGGCTGTTCTTTTAGTTATATTATATTTTGTTGGTAAAAAGATGCAGAAGAAGCAGGCTGAACAGGAAGCTCAGATTGAGGCTACCAAACAGACTGTTAATATTTTGGTAATTGACAAGAAGAGAGTTAAACTTTCCGAATCGGGTCTTCCCGCTGCGGTTATTGCACAGACACCTAAGATGGCAAGACGTGCTAAGTTCCCTATCGTTAAAGCTAAGATTGGACCACAGATTATGTCATTAATTGCAGATAATGCAATCTTTGACAGCATTCCTGTTAAGAAGGAAGTAAAGGCAACTATCAGCGGTATCTATATCACAGAGGTTAAGGGTATCCGCGGAAGTATGGCTACTCCAGTTGCAGGTAAGAAGAAGGGCAAGCTTAAGGCATGGGTTGATAAGATGCAGGAGAAGGCTGGCGCTAAGCCAATCAAATAAGCAACCACAACAATAAAGAACACTTCCAATGTGTTATAAGCACATTACGAAGTGTTCTTTTTATTTTCATCAAGCTTTACGGCGTCTTATCTGCACTTTCCTTAGCTTTGATTTCTACATAAATATTGCAATTGGCAACAAACTGACAATTCGCCTCTAATACATAGGAAATATGTACCTTAATCAAGTCCTCTGTCTCCTCTATCTCTATTACGTCTGTATCAAAGGACATCATGATATTTCCAAACGGTGTCACATAGCTTGTCATGGTCTTTTTACCGTCTTCAAACACCATCTGCACATTTACAGGACCTTTTCTCGTCTGTGAAAATTCCTTTTCTCGAAACTTAAGCATATTACGGCATGGCTCCTCAAAACCCTCCATAAGCTCATCATATAATACAAAGTGAGAACCGTTTCTATAAAAATATTCTCCTGTACAGATTGTTTCTATCTGCTCAAATTCCTCTTCATTTGCCGCATCCTCGCCAATCTGCAAGCCTCTTATCGATATTAATACCTCTTTTGTCATTACTATCCTCCTATCGGCTCATGAACCATTCCCAGATTCTGCTACGAAAGGTTATCTGAACCTGTCCATCCTCCTGTAGAAACAACTCCTCAAACAGTTGTCTTGCTTCTTCCTCTGTCAGAGCCTCTCCTTCTTCATCAACAAAGCATCCCATTGCAGGGTCCACAAAAATCTCTGGACTAATCGCCCCTATCCATAATAATATTCCAAATGTCGTAATTACATTTTTCCACTTCTTCATGACTCTGCCCCCTAATGTTATTAAAAATATTCATCTAATAACATAATGGACAGAAATTCTGTCCATTATACAAAGTCTTTCTATTATAATTACTATTTCGTCTCGACGCGCTCCAGCTGTAGCTGCTTGATAATCGCTTCTTCCTGATTGTCTACATGCTTGCGTACAACAGCCGCCGCAGACTCCTTATCCTTCTGCAGAATACTCTGGTACATCGCATTATGTTCTTCTACTAATATATGATGCTGGCTCATATCCTTAATATATTCGAATCTGTAACGGTACATTTGCTCCGCGAGATTATTTACAAGCTGAATCAATCTGTCATTTCTGGTAGAAGCCACAATAATATCATGGAGTGCCACATCTGCCTTGGCAATCACCGTAGCATCCTGTGTTATAGTTGCTGCCTCAAACTCCTCACAGGCAGTCTTAAGCTGCGCAAGCTCCTCTCTTGTCATACGTTCACAGGCAAGCTCTATTGCCAGCACATCCAATACCTTTCTGACCTCCAGAACATCCTTGAGATTCTTCCATGTAATCTGAGCAACCTCCGCGCCTCTTCTCGGAATCATGATTACCAATCCTTCCAGCTCAAGCTTACGGATTGCTTCTCGAATCGGAGTCCTGCTGACACCCAGCTTATTCGCCAGATGAATCTCCATCAATCTTTCGCCAGGCTTCATCTCGCCTGTTAATATGGCTTGTCTGAGGGTATTGAATACAACATCTCGCAGAGGTAAAAATTCATCAGCCTTTACTTGTAAGTTATCACTCATACTTATCCGCTACCTTTCTTCGTTGTAAAATTCTGTCACACATATATCTCTGGCAAGTCCTGTCTCCTTCAAAGCATCTGCAGCCGCCTGTGCTTCCTCCTTTGAGGCATACAAACCAAACACAGTCGGACCACTTCCACTCATCATCGCATTGATTGCCTTATGCTCTTTCATAAAGGTCTTTATCTTCTCAATCTCAGGATGTAATGCTATCGTAACTGACTCCAAAACATTCTCCATCCTATCGGATATCCCTGCAAGATTACCTGCATGGATGGCATCCACCATTCCATCAATATCAGGATGCTTCTCTAGTGCATCCAATCTCAAATTCTCATATACTTCCTTAGTTGATACCATAACAGAAGGCTTCGCAATTAACACTACTGTCTGTGGCGGTGCAGGAAGCTTTGTCAGCTTCTCACCAATACCCTCAGCCAATGCCGTTCCGCCCATAATGCAAAACGGAACATCCGCTCCTAACTGCAATGCCAGCTCCATAAGCTGTTCCTTCGTCTGTCCCAGTTCAAATATCTCATTCATAGCCATAATTGTAGCTGCTGCATCAGTACTGCCGCCTGCCATACCAGCCGCTACAGGAATGTTTTTGCTAAGATGAATCTCGATTCCCTCCTTAATAGAAAATCTTCCAATCATCAGCTTTGCCGCCTTAAAAATAAGATTATTAGAAATATCTCCCAGCGCATCTCTGCTATCTACCGAAAGAATAATATCAGGATCCTTTCTGCGGGTAAACTCTAATACGTCATACAAATCTATCATCTGCATGACCATCTTTACCTCATGATAGCCATTTTCCAAGCGTCTGCATACATCAAGCCCGAGATTTACCTTCGCTCTCGCTTTACATTCCATCTTATCCATGATTCACTCCATACTTATCGTTGTTCTGCCATTATTCGCAAAATCGCCTCTTCGAGGCTTTCCTTTTGCTCTGAATTCTTATTACATTGTATTAAATTATATACAATTTCTAAAAGAAAATCAATGAAAAAGCTAAAGCTTAGCCTTACTTTGACCGATACACACTATACAAGAAGCATGGATGCACAATGAGTCGTCAATATTAGACGTATTTCATGGATAAGAAAGGAAATAGGTGATTGGTATGAGCGTAAATGGAATTAATAATACCAATATCAGCGATATGTATACTTCTAATACTACCGCGAAAGAAAAAATTGAAAATACTACTGCTTCTGCAACAGAAGCTGCTACTACTGAAAAAACTACAGCTGATACTGCTGCAGTATATGAGAAAAAAGAAATTACCGAAGCTGACCGCGAAGCAATCATTGAACAGTTAAAGGCTGATCAGGAGAGACGTCAGGAACAGCTCACACAATTAGTTACCAATATGATGTCTAAGCAGGCAGAAACCTTTGGTAACGCTACAGATATTTGGAAATTCCTTGCTAAAGGTGATTTCACAGTGGATGAAGCTACCAAGAAAAAAGCACAGGAAGATATATCTGAAGACGGCTACTGGGGTGTAGAACAAACCTCACAGAGAATTATTGATTTCGCCAAGGCACTTGCAGGTGATGATGAGGAAGCTTTAGAAGAAATGAAGAATGCTTTCTTAAAGGGATATGAGCAGGCAGAGGAAACCTGGGGCGGTAAGCTCCCTGAAATCTCTCAGAAAACCTATGATGCAGTTCTTGCCAAATTTGACAAGCTCATGAATAAGGAAGAGGAAGCTGCTGAACCTACAGATGAAGGCAATGTTGTCGTAAAAGACACTGCCACAGCCGATATAACAACTGATAAATTACTTTAAATCCGTATCCGATATCAATTGTTATCGTTAGATAACAATTGCGCCTATAGGCGCACCAAACACCGCCACGCTTTGCGAGACGGCTTATTGGACCAAATAAGCGGTTCGCCATGTAGCGAACCGCTTATTCGTTTATTCTGCTCTCTCACCTGATTTTACGATCAAAAGCTTATCTCCTGGGCGAACCTCATTTCCACTTAATCCATTTACTTCCTTAATATTATCCACACTTACATAGTATTTCTTACCTATTTTCCACAGAGAATCTCCATCTTGCACAAAATAAATAGCAAATCCAGGCAATGTTTCCAGCTTCGCGGCGTCTATTTCTCCAATATTCAAATCCACCAAAATGTCTTCCTGTTGGATACGATACACAATCATATGAATATCTGCTGTTGCACGCCATTCCACGACATTATCCTCTTTTATCACTACCTGAAGCTGTTCTACCTGCCCCAAAACAGAACACTCCATTCCTAAATCCATCCCTAAAATCTGTCTCGTAATTTCAAATGGAATTCGCACATCCTCGTATGCAAAATAGATATCCTCTTCACCTGTAGTATAAAGTACCCCTATCTTCATATCTCCTCTTAGGGTCACTGCATCATCTCTTAACAGGCATTCCTCTATTTCCATCTCTGCCTGATTGTGACAAATCTGGAGAATTCTTTGCTTTGCATCCTGTAATGCGAAGGTTCCACTTAGCTTTTCGGCAATCTCCCCTTCATATTGAAGCTGGCGAAATTCCTTTTTCTCTGTTATCGCCTCTGCGTTACAGGTAACACCATAGACGTCTGCAACCATCTGTGTGCTACCAATATTTTGCAAAAGAAGCTCCAGCTCTAATGCCATATCTACACTGATTACTCTGTCCTCTCCGTCCGAATCTTCTCGTATTGTAATCTCCTCATTTGCGATATCATATGCAATATCTGCTGTCATCTTCTCCCAGCAGCCTTGGCACTCTACATTTCCATGAAATGATAATGATGTTTCATAGCACTTTATCTCATTACTATTCTCCTCCCGATAGATAAGGAACAGATTCATATCTCCAAATACACTGATTTTCTCATCTAAAGGTCGAAAGGTAATATGCGAAAGGTCAGCACTTTTCCATAACACCTTTCCAACACTTCCCATTCCTGCCTGTAATGTCGCCTCTTCGTGAATTCGGAATACATCCCTCTTACATACAACACTTTCCAAATACTCTAGATTTTTCTTCTGATACTCCAGTCTAAGAGGCTCTCCTCTACGCTTATCCTCATACCCATTCAAATCTGTACATACTTCATCCTCTGCATGCTCCATAATTCTCGGTTTCAGTGTAATAACAGCCCTGACACTCAGCTTTCTGGAATTAATCATGCTAACACGCATATCCTCCAGAAATGTAGCACATATTACTCTGTCCTGTGCCATAGCCTGTTCCATATACACTTCTTCTGTCAGTGGAATTTCTCCCTCCAGCATATCCAACCCTGCATCCTTCTCATCAGAAACATAGAGAACGCTATACAAAAGCCTTCCTCTTATCCATACCTTATTAACCCCTGTTTTGATTTCATCTATCTTAATTCGTCCACGATGAAATAACAGTTTCCCTACATCTGGCTTAGTATCGGATACGTTCATATCCTCTTCTATCGGAATCTGCAATAAGGCTTTTGCTTTTATCCTCTCAGTATGTATGCTTTTCTTCATTAACTCCATACAAAAAGACCTCCCAAGGAACCAATCCATGTATCGTTACATTTCATTGTATTCCCTGAAAGGTCTAATTATGATTTTATCGTTATTTCTATCTTACTGTTCCAACAATATCCATAATATTCTCGATGTTATATTGCTTCATGTACTGCTCGATGCCTTCAGCAACCTCCTTAGTTGTATAAGGATTCACAAAGTTCATCGCACCAACCGCAACACCTGTTGCACCTGCAAGCATGAACTCAATCGCATCCTCAGCGTTAGCAATACCGCCCATACCGATAATCGGAATCTTAACAGCATTGGCAACCTGATATACCATACGAACTGCTACAGGCTTAATCGCAGGACCTGACATACCGCCTGTCTTATTCGCCAAAGCAAAGGTTCTCTTATGAATATCAATCTTCATACCTGTAATAGTATTAATCAAAGACACAGCATCACTTCCTGCCGCCTCTGCAGCCTTTGCCATCTCTGTAATATCTGTTACATTTGGTGAAAGCTTCATAATAATTGGCTGCTTTGCCTTCTTTTTAATCTCCTGTGTAATCTCATAGAGACAATCTGCCTTCTGACCGAAAGCAATACCACCATGACTTACATTAGGGCAGGAAACGTTAATCTCCAACATATCTACAGGCTGGTCGCCTAACTTTTCCACAACCTCAACATAATCTGCGATACTTCTTCCACATACATTTACGATAATCTTTGTATCAAACTGCTTCAAGAAAGGAATATCTCTTTCGATAAATACGTCAATACCAGGATTCTGTAAGCCGATTGCATTCAGCATACCGCCATAGGTTTCCTGCACTCGTGGTGTTGGATTACCTTCCCATGGTACATTTGCAACACCCTTTGTTACAACAGCTCCAAGACCATTCAAATCCACTAAATTTGAATATTCCATACCTGAGCCAAAAGTTCCTGACGCAGTCATAACAGGATTCTTAAATTCTACACCTGCAATTGTTACTTTTGTATTCATATAGATAACCTAGCCTTTCCAATGCCTGCAAACTTTGGCTGCAAGCACAAATTTGCGTGTGAAAATTTATTTTCACACTGCACCTATCATTAAATATCCAAATCACTTGCCAAATAAACTGGTCCATCTGTACAGATTCTGGCATTGTTTACATGTGAATGATGATCCTTTTCCTTTGTCTTAACAACACATCCAAGACATGCGCCTACACCACATGCCATTCTCTCTTCAAGAGAAATATATGCAGGAATACCTTCCTTCTCTGCGTATGCCTTCAAAGCACGAAGCATCGGCATAGGACCACAAGCCATAATAACGTCTGCCTTTAATCCCTGCTCTTCTATCGCATTACATACGTTACCTTTTGTTCCTACACTACCGTCCTCTGTAGCAATATATACTTTTCCGTACTTTGCTAACTCATCTGCTAAGAAAAGCTCATCGTTTCTATAACCTACAACAATACTCTTCTCTGCAGCTAACTGCTTAGCTAACTCAAGCATTGGCGGAATACCAATTCCACCACCAATCAAGAATACCTTCTTGCCCTTAGCAGCCTCTAATGGGAAACCATTACCAAGAGTACCAAGAATATCAATGCTATCGCCCTTCTGATATCCTGAAAACTCCTTTGTTCCCTTACCAGCTACTCTATATACAATTCTAAGTCTCTGATGATCCTGATCCACTTCGCAAATACTGATTGGTCTAGGCAATAAGGCAGATTTATCCTTTGTATATACACTGATAAACTGTCCTGGCTTCGCCATCAATGCCAATCCTGTCTCAATCCACATATCGTAGATTCCTGTTGCTAGCTCCTGCTGACTATACACTGTTGCGGTTTCTTTTCTCATCTGCTCCAATGCTTTATCCTCCTACTATGATATCTCTAACAGCAAGTCCTTATATATGCCGCCTAATTCTGTAAGACCTCTTGCTATTAGACTAGCATACATCACAGCACCCTCATAGCGCAAGTGGGTATTATCTGTTTTTCCTTCTGGATAATTATCGTATTCGTTCTTATTAAAATACATATACCATTTTCTACTTGCTAACTCACCAGCACGTTTCAGCTCGTTTCTACTCATGCTATACAAGTCAACCAAAGGTACATTGTATTGTTCTGCTGTCTGTTTCATGGCTGCCACATAGTCAGAATGCGCCCCAATTCCCAAATGCTTCTCATCTACAAAGCATCTTCTCTCCAAAGGTGTAATTAATACCGGATATGCACAATGCTTTCTTGCTACATCAATATATATCTTAAGATTCTCCATATATGTAGAAAACGGTTCTGTATATCTTGTTGGATCCTCTGTTTTTTCATCGTTATGTCCAAACTGGATAAACAAAAAATCTCCAGCCTGAATCTCTTCATCTATTTTCTTAAGACGTCCTTCATCAATAAAACTCTTTGTACTTCTTCCATTTTTAGCATGATTCTTAACAGCTACATCTTCTTTTAAAAACAAAGAAAAAACCTGACCGATGCCTGTCTGTGGATAAGTAGTGATATCATTTGTTTGTACGGTAGAATCTGCCGCCCAAAATATATTTTTCATCTTTGATAACTCCTCTAAAACTTCCAAATAGTATTCCTTTATAATTTATATTCCCGCTTTTAAAAAACGAGGGAAACTGACTAAGTTTCCCTCGTAAATAACATTCAACACAAAACTTAGAAAGCTTTGGCTTTTCAATATTTGATTATTCCTTAACAGCTCCGATATTAACACCCTTAACGAAGTACTTCTGTAAGAATGGATATAACATCATGAATGGAAGAATCGCAGCAATAATACCTGCATTAAACAGTGTATTCTGTGATACCTGATATGATGTTGTTGGTGTATCACCGTCCATAATCATGTTTCTTAACTTATACTGGAAGTTAACCTGATCTGGGTCTGTGATGTAAATCTTAACTGTTGTATAGTCGTTCCATACTGTTACAGCAAACATCAAACCGATTGATGCAAGAGCTGCCTTTGACAATGGAAGAACAATTCTGAAGAAAATTCCCATTGGAGAACATCCGTCAATCTTAGCTGCCTCATAAAGAGAACCAGGGATACCCTCGAAGAAGTTTCTCATCAATACAAGGTTGTAAACGTTCATACCATGCTTGATTACAAGAATCCACATGTTGTTTACAAGACCAATCTTTCTCATTACTAAGTACTCTGGAATCATACCACCTGAGAAAATCATAGTAAAGAGTAAGAAATATGCGAATGCATTACGTCCAGGCATATCAAACTGAACTAATACATAACCACCTAATGTACAAAGTACAAGGCCAAGTAATGTTCCTAAAATAGTTGTAATAATTGAGTTAAGGAATGGTCTGTATAATGCTTCCGTCTCAATGATTGTCTTATAACCATCAATTGTAGGATGGCTTGGGAACAACTGGAACTGGTATACACCTACCTTATTGAAGGAGTCAACCAATACCTTCCACATAGGAATAATGATAATCAAACCAATTAAAATAAATACAATATAGTTAACTACGTCAAATAAATGAATTTTCTTTTTACGTCCCATGTTCGCACCTCCTAAATAATTCCGCGGCCACGAACCTTCTTGCTCAACCAGTTACTCAAGAGAACAAGAACGCATCCAACCAATGATCTGAAGAGACCAACCGCTGTAGTATAACCGTAGTTTGGCAATGCAATTGCGAATGTCTGACGATATGTGTATGTAGAAATAACGTCTGCTACATCGTATACTGCATTGTTGTAAAGTACGAATACAGGCTCGAACATATTTAAAACCTTAGCAAGGTTAAGAATCAATACTGTGATGATTGTGCTACCAAGTGCAGGTAATGTTACATAGAACATCTTCTGCATACGTGTTGCACCGTCAATATCTGCTGCTTCGTACAGCTCAGGATTTACACCTGATAAGGTTGCAAGGAATACGATAGTTCCCCAACCTGTTTCCTTCCAGATATTAATACCCTGGAAGATTGGACGCCACCAATCAGAATTTGCAAGGAAGTAGATGTTCTTATCTGCATCTCCTAAGATTCCCCACTCTCTCAACATACCATTAACAAGACCTGTTGATGATGGTGAGAGGAACAATGAGAAAATAGATGCAACTACTGCCCATGACATAAAGTGTGGCAAATATATAATAGTCTGCAAAGTTTTCTTCGCAAAGAGATTTCCCATTTCATTTAAGAAGAGTGAAACAATAATAGCTGACAAGTTTGTAAGTAATAATCTTACAATACTCAGCTCTAATGTATTGGTAAACGCTGTCATAAACGCTTTGACATTAGTACCAAACATCTTTTCAAAGTTAGCTAAACCTACAAATGTAGGAGTTCCAACAGGCTTATATTCATAGAATGCATAACGCACACCTAACATAGGCCAGTAATATAAAATCAAAACAAAGATTAAAACAGGGAGGAACATTACATAGTATCCTCTGTTATTCCAAATACGAAGACTAAGTGGCTTCTTACGAATCTCAGCACCGCTTGAAGTCAATGCTACGTTCTTCTTACTCATACCGTTCTTCTTCCTTTCCTACTTACTCATACCACGATTTCTCAGGCCGGGTAGAACGGCCATATCTCTCTCATGTAAAGCTTTTTGCTTTCATGAATAACTGTCCTGTTCCTTACGGAACAGGACAGCCTATATCATGTGTATATTCTATATACTATAGACTATATACTATTCAAATTACTGTGCATTTAACTCAGCTAAGATTGTCTCGATTGTAGCACCTACAACATCAACATAAAGTGTCTGCATAGCGTCATCAACGTTACCGTTGTTTGTAACAACCTCTGTTACAACTGCCATCTTAGCATCGTAGATTGTACCAGACTCGTTTGTATATGTCTCAGATGTTGGAGAAGATGGAGCATCAATACAGTTGTCTGTAAAGAACTTGTTACCAGCTGCTGCTAACTCAGACTGATCAACATAACCATTTGTTAATGGAGATACAACTAAAGCTGGATCTAAGTGGTTCTTCTTCCATACAGAGTTAGGATCGTTAGGAGACTGCTTTAAGTGGAACTTACCCTCTTCGTAGTTGTACTCCTTAGCACTGTCTGTACCAGCGTTTGTTGTGAAGCTTTCAGCCTTTGTAGACCAGTGAACATCCTCTGCACCATATGTCCAAAGTGTCTGAACTACATCACCATCTAACATTGTATCGATGAACATATCAAAGATTTCCTGCTCACGTGCGTTGTCTCCATCACCGTCATCAATGATAACCCAAACTGGAGCCTCTCTGTTCAAGTATCCACCAATAGCTGCAACTTCTTCGATAGGAGCTAACTGAACTAACTCAGAGTCAACTTCGTTCTTTACTAAGTTATCTGTAAGTGTCTGATACCAAGAACCTGCCCAGTATGTGAATACACCTGAAGAACCTGTCTGGTCATTTGAGAACCACTTCTCACGAGCAATCTTCGTAGAAGCTGTTAAAGACTCAGGGTCGATAGCACCCTTGTTGTATGCATCCTGTAATCTTAACAAAGCATCCTTTGTCTCCTGAGTATTGAATCCATCATACCATACTCCGTTAGCATCCTCTAAGATAGCTGGGTAAGCATCCTGCCAGAACTCTGGTAAGTAGTTGATATATGGAGCCTCGTTTCCTAAGAAACCAGCTGCAACTACACCATAAGTATCTCCAGCTACACCGTTTCCATCTGGATCTTCGTCATGGAATCTAACTAACATATTTAAATAATCATCATATGTCTTGATGTCATCAGCGTTAATTCCTAAAGCGTCTAACCAAGCCTTCTTAACATATGTAACACATCCGTTACCATATGTAGGAGCAAATCCGTAAAGACGGCCTTCCTTATCCTTTAAGTTCTCATTAATAGCTGTTAATGTAATACGATTCTGGAACTCAGCATTTGCATATGCATCAGCCATATCCCAAAGGATACCTGTAGGTGCATACTGCTTGAACTGCTCAGCTGACATAATCATAACGTCTGGATAATCCTGAGATGCGAACAAACGTCCTACTGCATCTGTATATCCAGAGTGGTCTAACTGCTGAATCTGTAAATCTACAGCATAACCCATTCTCTCGCTAACTGCAGCTTCCCACTGAGCTTCGAAATCAGCCTGACCGTTGTCAACTGTAGCTGTTAAAGTACCGTTAACTACCATCTTAAGAGTTGAATGCTGATAATCAGCTGCTGCTGAATCTGTAGCTGCATCTGTCTTAGCATCTGAAGAATCTGTCTTCTCTGTTGTAGAAGCAGAATCGTTAGATGTAGAATCTGTTGTAGCTGCATCATTGTTTCCGCATGCTGCTAAGGACATAACCATAGTAGATGCTAAAAGTAAAGATAATGCTTTCTTCTTCATTTCTTTCTTTTCCTCCCTAATATTAAATTATCTTAGTGTCTCCACAAAACGAAACTGTTCTGCGTGGGTTTAACATAACATTTTCATATACTGTTCCGCAAGAAACAAATTTTGACAGAGGGAACATTATTTGAGTGTCACCCCGTACAAAGCCCCATTTTTCAAGGTTTGTGTAAGTACTTACATATTGTTTTTTTTGTTCAACAATGTTACAATAACGCTAGTTACGATGTCACTTTGTCTTGAATCAGGAGAAACCATTCATGATTTTATATAGAAAACAAACTAAAAATGATACAAATTGCACAACGGATAATCAGCATCTTATGCTCCAGATGGTAACCTCTTACAGCATCTTTTTGATTATCATACTTATTTTGTGTTTTTCTTTGTACTATTCTACATTAGGAAATCTTCGTGATTCCTATAATAAACAGGAGCAATCCACTCTTATTAGTAATATTGAATTATTCGAAAAAGATTTTGAGATTATGGAGGTGTATTGCCGACAGCTATTACAGAACAATACCTTCCGTAAGCTATACGATATGACAGCGGAGAATACAGACCTCATTATCAAGGGAACTGAGATGGCGACAGTCCTTTCCACCGATGTGTATCCTGAGTCGCTTTTACCGATAGAAGAGGTGTACTGTTACCTTCCAAACTCAGATTCCATCCTTTCGCCTAATTATTTTGTATCCAGTGAGCGTTATTATGACTGGTTTAAGCGTTATTCTATGGATGCTTATGAAAGTTGGCTGAAAGCTCTTACAACATCATCTGGTTATTACAAGTTTCTTTCCATGGATGAGATGACACCATTTTTTAGCGAACATTATTATATGTATGTAATGAATCTGGATGATTTGTATATTATGGATGCGAATGCCGTTGTCTGCTTTGTGATGGAGCAGGATAAGCTTACTTCCTTGTTTAATACTGTATCCTCCAACGATTCTGTTTTCTCTAATAATTTATTCGTTATGAATGAGAAAAACGAAGTAATTCTCAATCTTGGCGACTTTAATACCAAGAATATTGCAGGAATTATATCTTTAAAATATGAAGATTTCTGTTCATCCTATCAAACAGAGGATTACGAAGCTACGATACTTCGCTATACTTCCTCTAATACAGGATATACTTACTATTACAGTATAATGCCTTTTGAGGAGACCTCATTAATGGCTGCTAAGAATACAATTTACGTCTCCTTATTAGTATTTGCATTCATCGTCGGTGCTTTCATCGTAGTTGTATTAGCCAAACGTAACGTTCAGCCGATTATTGAGCTTGAGCAGGAGCTTGATGAGGCAGTTGCTGCGCAGAACATGCTGCAGGAGGTTGTAGAGAATCAGCGTCCGATTATTTGTAATTCCTATGTAAGACAGTTGCTTACAGGTGCAGTTACTACTGAAGAGGAGCTTTCCTATATTAAAGAATATCTGAATCTTGCAGATGAGAATTTATATTTTAACGGTTTATATATCTGCGTATATAATAATGCAAATGATTCTCAGGACACATTACAAAAGAATTTCCAGTCTGCTGAAGACTTTAACTGCATCGTCAGGGATGCACTTCAGGAATTCTTAGGTCTTCCATTATATTGCTTTAGTCCGTCCGACAGAACCTATGCTGTTTTACTTGCCTGTCACAAGGATGATGAGAAGGATTTTGTGGTGCATACAAATGAAGTCATCGTAAAGCTTCACAATTATTTGCTCGACTCCTATGGTATCTGGTTATTTGCAGGTATCGGTATGAATACTAATGACTTAATGAATGTATGGGAATCTTATCAGCAGGCTACTGAATCAGTCAGCTATACAAGTAAAAATTACTTCTTCTTCCCATATGAGTTTATTAAGAAGGATTCCAATGTATTTTATTACCCTTCAGAGCTTTCTACGAAGCTGATTCACTTTATTACGACAGGTAATACTGCACAGACCTTGGAATTATTTAATTTGATTCACCGTGAGAATATTGAGGAACGTGCTTTGCCGATTCATATACTGAAGTTCCTCTTATCAGATATTCGTAACACCTTGCTGAAGGCACGTTTCGCCCTACCTAGTACAACATCTGCGGATATCATCAAGCAGATAGACGAACAGCTGAATCAGCACATCACCTTCAAGTTATGCGAGGATATTGCATTAAAGCTTTGTGATTTATTTACAACAAAGACAGAAGATAACAATCTGATTGCTACGATTGAAAAATATATTGAAAGCAATTACACAGACCCTTCCATGGGATTAAATAAGATTTCAGACGAATTCCAAATATCAGAGAGCTATTTCTCGCATATGTTTAAAGAGAAGCTGGGTGTTAATTTCTCAACCTATCTTGAAAACATTCGTATGCGTGAAGCTACCAGATTAATCAAGGAAACTGACATCAGCTTAAATGAGTTATATATCTCTGTCGGATATAATAATGCAACAAGCTTTAGACGTGCATTTAAGAAAACATATGGAGTTACTCCAAGCAGTATGAGAGACAATAAATAATACCGTTTTGTTACAAAAGGTTCGCAAATATGCGAACCTTTTTTCTTATTTCTGATATACAATTTTTCCATCCACAATGGTGTAATGTACAACACCCTTTAGTGTCTCGCCTGTAAAAGGTGAATTACTTGACTTCGAAACAAAGCTTTCTACTGTCCAGCTCTCATTAGGAGCAAAGATTACCAAATCTGCTGCCTTTCCTTCTGCAATGCAACCTGCATCTAAGGCATACATTGCTGCTGGATTTGTACTCATAGCTGCAATCAAAGCTTTCATGGAAAGTAAACCTTTATCCACTAAGGAAGTTATGCCAAGAGACAAAGCTGTTTCAAGACCAATAATGCCACTTGGTGCCTCTGTTATCGCCTTTTCCTTCTCTTCCTTACTATGAGGTGCATGGTCTGTTGCAATAATATCTATCGTTCCGTCCTGCAAGCCCTTGATAATTGCCTGTCTGTCAGCTTCCTCGCGAAGCGGCGGATTCATCTTTGCAAGTGTTCCATGCTTAATTGCAGCCTCCTGTGTCAATGTAAAGTGATGAGGAGTTGCCTCTGCATGAATATTCTTTCCTCTAGGGTCATTCTTCGCCTTACGAACCAGCTCTACACCTTCTTTGGTACTGATATGTTGAATATTTAAGATTGCGCCTGTCTCTAATGCCAACTGCATATCTCTCTCTATCAGAGTAATCTCCGCTTCTCTTGGAGAACCACCAATTCCATAATGCTCTGATGCTGCCCCTCTGTTAATACCATTATTTGTTATAAGACTAGGGTCTTCTTCATATAAACTGATTGGAACATTAAGCTTTGCGGTCGCTTCCATGGCATTTCGCATCAAATCAGCATCCATAATAGGAATACCATCATCCGTGAAGCCTACTGCCCCCTTGTCATAAAGCTGATTCACATCGACCATTTCCTTACCGCCAAGTCCCTTGGTTACTGCGGCACAGGTATATACACGAAGGTCTGTTGTCCTTCCCTTCTCAATCACATAGGAAAGCGTTTCTTCATTATCAACTGCAGGCTTTGTGTTTGCCATCAACACAACACTGGTAAAACCACCTGCAAGTGCTGCCTTTGCACCAGTCTCAATATCCTCTTTATAAGTGAAGCCTGGGTCTCTAAAGTGTACGTGTACATCCACCAGACCAGGTGCAACTACCATGCCTTCTGCATCAATTACGTTATTATCAGTCACAGATAACTGTCCTGCCTCACAAATCTTTGCAATCTTTCCAGCCTCTACTAAAATATCAGCCTTTTCTTCTCTTCCCGTTGCAGGGTCTATTACAAGTCCATTTTTTATAATCATTTGCGTCTTCCTTTCTTTTACAAACGCCATTCGGCGATTTCATTGTATCAAAAAATCTTATCTTTTAATAGTAGACTTACAGAAATTGAATGGTTTTATCAATATTTTCTATTTTTATAACCACATACGGATAGGACTCTACCGTCCCCGCCGCTTCCTGAGATTCTGGACCAATCAAGGTTGTATCCACCACAATTGTATTCTCTGTCTCGTATACAGCATTCACACTGATACTATAGCCGCCCGTCTGCTGTACTCCATAACCAATTGCCAAATATAGAAATTCGCCCTTCGTATAGCATATCTGAAAGCCTTCCGCTTTTTTCTCTTCGATTACCTCAGTCAGTGTTTGCGGTTGTTCTGCGGATGCTACTACGGTGAATTCCAAATCTCTTAGCTTTTCTTCCTGTGTATCCTGCATTTGTCCGCAACCTCCCAGAAATACCGCTATCACCAGACATAAAATAAACCAGATTCCCCTTCTTATGAAATCATATCTGCTTTTTACTATTTTCTTCATGATTTCTCCTATTCATGATTTTATTCCTATTCTATGAAGTACGCTTAATTCCTATGCTTCTTTGCCATATAGATAGTTGCTTTTCCAATAACTAACAGATATAATTAGGAATAGCATTTTTATAATGAAAGGAATTGAAATTTCTATGATTCGTTTTATTTCCGCTGTCACATTTATTTCGCTATTCCTGATTTGCAGTATTCCTATTTTCTTTATAGAGTGGATTATCGGCAAGTTTAATATGGACTTGAAAAACCGTTCTTCTCTTAGAATTGTTCAATGGGCAATTCGTACTGCTGCATGGTTTTGCGGAACAGATGTAACGTACATTGGTCTTGAGAATATCCCAAAGGATAAAGCAGTATTATTTGTTGCAAATCACAGAAGTATTTTTGATATCGTATTAACTTACCCTAAGATGGTAGGACCTACAGGCTATATTTCTAAGAAAGAGATGCGTAAGGTTCCTCTGATGTCTACATGGATGTGTCTTCTTCACTGTCAGTTCCTTGACCGTGATGATGTAAAGGCTGGCTTGAAAACAATATTAGAATCTATCGAATCCATTAAGAATGGTATTTCCATTTTTATTTTTCCTGAAGGAACCAGAAGCAAGGAGCCTGATGCCTTTCTTCCTTTTCACTCAGGCAGCTTTAAGATTGCACAGAAAGCCAAATGTCCAATTATCCCTGTAACTCTTAACAACACTCATTCTATCTTTGAGGACCAGTTCCCGAAGGTAAAAAAGGTACATGTTGTCATTGAGTTTGGTAAGCCAATTCATATTAACGAATTAGCACCTGAGGATCAGAAGGATATTGCAGGCTACTGTTCTAAGATTATTCAGGAAACCTATTTTAGAAACAAAGAATTAGTATAAATTTGTGCCATGGGATGCAAATAACAAAGGATTACATCGTAATGTGATGTAATCCTTTTATTTACATATCCTGTAATGCCTTTACAATTTCTTCAAAATGCATACCGTGTGATGCTTTCACCAACACAGTATCCTTCTCTTCTAATATAGAAGAAAGCGATGCCAGCATATCCTGCTTTGTTTCACAGTAAATTACTTTACTAAAACTTTCTCCAACGCCTTCGGCCCCTTCATACATATTCCTGCTCAGCTTACCGACGCAGATAATACAATCTATATTCTTAGCTGCTGCATATCGTCCAATCTCCGCATGGAACTCATTCTCCTTCATTCCAAGCTCAAACATATCACCAAGTATAGCTACTTTTCTTGTATTTGCCATATTCAAAAGGTCAATTGCCGCCTTCATAGATACAGGATTGGCATTATAGCAGTCATCCACTATCGTCAGCTTATCTGTCTGAATAATATGGCTTCTACCACCTACTGCCTCTACTTTGGCTAAACCTTCGATTATTTCCTCTTTGGTCAATCCAAATACCGTTCCTACTGCTACTGCTGCAAGTGCATTATTTACCATATGCTCTCCAGGAAGTGGAACTTCCGCTTCAAACACCTCGCCAGGTCTGCTTATCTGTAAGGAAATACCCGCAAGGCCCTTATTCTCATACTGTGTTGTATGAATCGCAAAGCTCTCTGAACATCCAAAGAAAATAGGTTTTCTGCCCTTTACCGCTCCTACTGTAATCAGCTTATCGTCATCACCATTCAGGCAGATGCTTGCATCAGGCTGCATATAATCAAAAATCTCTGTCTTTGCCTTCAAAATACCATCTCGGGTACCCAGATTTTCCAAATGGCACTGACCTATATTCGTAATCACGCACACATCTGGCTTGGCAATACAACTCAGTCGATGCATCTCGCAAAAATCACTGATACCCATCTCCAATACAGCGATTTCAATATCATCGCGAATACGCAGAACCGTAAGAGGTAACCCAACCTCATTATTAAAATTTCCCTCTGTCTTTAATACCTTATACTTTGCTGACAATACACTGGCAATTACTTCCTTTGTGCTGGTTTTGCCAACGCTTCCTGTAATTCCTACTACTTTAACAGATAACTGCTTTCTATAAAAGGTTGCCACATCCTTTAGTGCCTGAAAGCTGTCATGCACAATAATATAAGGCTTTTGGCTATTCTCTTCATTAAGCTGTGGCTCTTTTTCGCAAATTACTGCCATCGCACCCTTTGCAAATACATCATTAATAAAGGAATGCCCATCGACACGCTCACCCCTGGTTGCAATAAAAAGGTAATTCTGCTCTACCTTTCTGGAATCTAATACCACTCCGCAAACCTCTGCTGTTGAATCCAATGGTGCATTATATAATGTACCCTTTACTGCCTTTGCAATATTTTCTAAGGTTAAATTCTTCATAATTACTCCAACTATTCATATTTCTTCATAGAAATCTTTATAATATGCTCACACAGCTCATCAAATTCCATGCCTTCTGCTGCTGCCTCCTGTGGCAGTAATGAAGTCGGTGTCATACCAGGAAGAGTGTTTGCTTCCAGACAATAGAATGCATAATTATTATCCATTCTAAAATCAATTCGTGCATAGGTGCAAAGTCTAAGTGCCGCAAATACTGCTTCTGCCGCCTGCTGCATTGCCTTCGTCACCTCTGCTGGAAGCTCGGCAGGACAAGTCTCTACTGCTGAGCCTGCCTGATATTTATTCTTATAATCATAGAAGCCAACCTTCGGCGCAATCTCAATAATTGGCAATGCTCTGCCTTCGATTACACCAATAGAGAACTCTCTTCCATCAATAAACTGCTCTATTAATACTCTCTTCTCAAAGCCAAATGCCTGCTTCAAGGCATCTGCAAGCTCTTCCTGGTTCTCCGCCTTGTATACACCAACGCTGGAGCCGCCACAATTTACCTTAACAATGCAAGGGAAGGTATTCCACTCAAACTCCTCTCCCTCTGTTACTGTGATTCCCATTGGTGTCGGAATATTATATTTCGCAAATAATTCCTTTGCAATTGCCTTATCCATAGCAAGTGCGCTGGACAAATAATCAGTTCCTGTATACTTAATATCAAGCAGATTAAACATTGCCTGAATCTTACCGTCCTCACCGTTCTCACCGTGTAATGCAAGGAATACAATATCAGCCTGTGAACAAATATCAATGACATGAGGTCCTATTGCACAATTCGGATTATCCTTGCGCATAGCTCTAATCTGTGCAATATCAGGATTCTGTGCTGAAATCGCACCAACCTTTTCACTCCAGTCTCTTTCCAAAGCAAAAATATCTGTATAATCCTCTCCCTCGTAGCCTAAATATACATCCAGTAAAACTGCCTGATGACCCTTTCTCACCAATGCTTTATATATCATGGAACCTGTTACCAAGGACACATCTCTCTCAGTACTTGTTCCTCCTGCAAGAACTACAATTTTCATATTAACCTCCAAAATTAGTTATTACTTTCTTTATCTAATAAATTACTCAGGCAGAACAGCAAAATACCATTCCACTCTGCAGTCCAACTCTCTGCCTTATCTGTTAATTCCCACTGACCATCCGACGTCAGATAACACTTTCCAGACTCATTACTTCCCAGTATATAGTGAATCATATTCTCTAAAATGACTTCATATTCCTTACTTGGTGTAATATAATCTACCAATCCAATGATTAGCGCCTTCTCCAAATCCAGCGCAATATCCTCTGCATAAACCAGAAAAGTATCTGCCTTAGAAGCTTCCGAAATCTTCTCAGCCTCCTCTACCAGCTCCTGCATCAGACCACTGCATAAATCTCTATCCGTTCCCTTCTCGGTCTCCAGATATGCAACTGCTCCATAGAAGGAAAATCTATCATCTGTAATACTATCTTTTCTATTCTTCAAATATGTATGTATTGCCGTCTGATAAGTCTTATTCTGATGATATCTGTACAACTGCGTATTTACATAAAAATACGCCTCAGGATATGTCTCCTGCCCTGCCGCCTTATTCCAAGATGCAAGACATTTCCACGCCTTCTTGTATGCAGTTGTATACTCTGCAGCAAGGCCATCCTCATACTTACCAAATCTGTCCGCACAAACAGCCATAATTCCACAAAATGCTGCCGTCGCCTCATAATCCTCGTAGATACTACCCGTATCAGCATCCTGAATCGCCGTCATCCATTCTGCCACCTTCAGTAATTGGGTAATCAAATCATTATCCTTCTCAAAGGTTGCACCATGCTGATGCAATGCCATAAAAAGTGCCTGCATATTAAAGCATGCATCAATAACACCCTTAGGTGTTTCCTCGTAATCAATAGAACCCATTGCCCCTAACAGACTTTGAAAGGTCTTCTGCATCGGTTCCTCGGCTATTTCAAAGGAATAAGACCTTCCTATGATATCTGTTTCAATAAAATAAGTTCCTGGCTCCACTACCTCAGAAAATTCACCGACACTGACATAGTAACCGCTTTCCTTATCATATCTTTCCTTTTCTATTTCCCCTGTATAAACTGTCTTCCAGGTATCCTTCTCTATTACACGAAAACTCTCTGAGTGCTCAACGCCAAGAAAATAAACGTACTTATCCGCGTCCACGCTATATCCGTTATGGTCCACGAGAACCTTTACTGTACTAACAGGTACCTTATATGTATATGAGACCTCTGTTGCCATCGCCTGACTACTGCTTCCCATGATTAGTAATAGAACACTCAGCCCTAAGCATAGTATACGTTTCTTCATCTAGTATTCTCACCTTCATATCACAAACTTGACTTCATTTTACACGTTATTTTTGTACAAGTAAAGTCTTTTGAAGGATAGATTATTGCGCCGCTGAAGCATTATTTTTTGTATCTGTTCCTTTGCTTCAGCAAGCGCATATTTTTCTACTATTCCATCATTCCTAATGGGTCTACGGCAACACCATCTTTGGTCAATTTGAAGTAAACATTACTGCCTTCCTCTGAATAATAAATGGTTGGAGCTGCAACATATCCTACAATATCACCAGCTTGTACAACCTGACCTTCTATTACCGCAATATCCTGCAGTTGACCATAGGTAAGCTCATATCCGTTTCCTAAATCAAAGACTACCATATTACCAAGCTGCGGATTTGAACCAACTTCCTTGATTACCGCATCTGCTGCCGAAGTAATCACAGAGCCTTCTTCTGCTGCAATCACGATAGATGGATTATATCGATATTGCTGTAAGGTCTCATGATAAACAGCCTTGTCCATGCTGTAATTCAAAAGCACTTCACCAACGATTGGCCATTGAAGGGTTTCTCCTTCTTCAAATACAGGATGCTCTGTCACAACGCTTGCCTCCTGCTCCTTTTCTTCCTCTGCAACAATTGCTTCTGCCTCTGTCACCTCATCCTGTACAGTAACCAAAGCCTGAGCCTGCGCTTTTTGCTGTTCTAGAATTTTCTGTGTGTTTTCATTAATGTATCTTGCCTCATCTAAAAGCTTCTGCTTATCATTTCCTGCTACCTTTGTATTTGCCTGTGCAGTGTCTGTTTTTTCCTCATTCTGTGCCAGATTAAGCTCTTTGGTAGATTGCTGCTTTGTTTCTTTTGTCTGACTCTGTTCTTCAAGCTTTGCAAAATCAATCTGATTTTCTTCCTGCCCCGCCTCGTCATTGGATGCCATATATACTCCCGTCAGAGTTAGTGCCGATAGCACAAATACAGCTGCTGCTATCATTGTCATTTTTTCTTTGTGCAAACCCGAACGATTATTTCGATTATTACGTTTGTTCATTCTATAACCATGCCTTTCCGTAACCTTGCAAACTTTGTGCAAGGCACAAATTTGCGTTTGAAAATTTATTTTCAAACTATTACCTCATCAATAGGATTGCCCTTCCTGCAAATTTTATTCATGCCAAGCAAGTTTGCTTGGCATTATTGCATTTATTTTTTACTCGACACTAACATTATACCCTTTATCCTTTTTTGTATTCGCAAAGTAGTAATTCAAAATCTCATAATAGGACATTCCATTCTGCGCCTGCTTGGCTGCATATGTCATATTTAAGCCAAAACCATGCCCAACGCCCCTTGTTGTAATCACCATCTGCTTTTCTCTTTCCTCTATTTCAAAGCAAGAGGAACAAAGCTCAAATTGATTACAAAAGCTTATTGCATCTATATAAACCTGTTCCTTTTCATATAACAGTCCATATACATAGCCTGATTCATCGGCAGGAAGGCTCCAGTCTTTCATGATTCGTGCAGTCATCCTTTCGCCATCAATACTCCCAGGCATAAGTGCTTCCAGCTTATTCCAGAAATCTTCCTTTTCAAAATAATATTTGTTCAAATAACTGCTATGATGAATATCTTCGTCACAAATCTTTCCTTGTAAGTATGCCTGCCCGTCATTCCCCGTTCTGGTCTGCCCTGCACTCAAATAGAAAAAAGGAGCCTCTATCGTATCTCCTTCATATAAAAGGATGATACCCTCCGTAGCCTCCACTGCACGTTTGATATCATCCTCTTTATCTTCTGCACTATCTATTTTATATTCTAATAACTCTTTATATTCTCCAAAGCTGCATACAGGTAGTCCACATTCCTCATAGGCCAGTGTCTCCTGTCTGCCGCTTACTTCCCAATAATACACCAGATTGGTTCTGCAAAGAATCGCAAAAGCCTGCAATAGCTGCTCCTCAGAGCCAAATGGCACAATCGCTGCCACCATATAAGGAATCAGCTCCTCAGGGTCATATGTATAACTGCCTGTTGCATCCGTTACCACAACCTGAAAGCCCGCATCACTTATCTTATGCTCCAGCATTTCCTGCTGTTCCTCATCCCTGATGGCAATTCCAATTAAAAATGGAATACAAAGCAATATCAGTATGCCTATTGCTCTTCTTTTTATCCGCTTCAACATAGCTTCGTACCCCAAAACAATTTCTCACTACTACACTATGCCATCAATCGGATTATGTGAAAGGAAAAGATTTCTATCCTTCTTTAAATACTCTGTTGTAATGTCAGCAGTCTGTCTTGCTGATAAAAGCATACTTTCAGCGTTACCAATCCTACCCTTTACTAATGCTCCCTTTTCCATAAAAGGCTTTTCCATTTTTATATAATATTCAGAAACGCTAATATTATTCGGCTTAAAATGCTTATGCATAGCAACTGGTAATAATTCGCCACTTGGAAGCTTTATCTGTAAAGCTAATGCTTCCTTTTCCAAACGTTCTTCAATACCAAACCACTCCTCTACACCATGAAGATATGTGTAGCGGTTCAATCCAACGCCAAGCATTAATACCTTAGCATCTAAATCATAGAGCTTTCCATAACAGCCTTGTCTTGGACACGGTGTTGAAAACTTCTCCTCGCCAGACACAAAATCCTCCAATAATCTGCGATTATTGCTATATGCCGCTACTGAATGTGTAGGATGTAGAGAACGCATGACGCCTGCTCTTTTACGAAAGATGTTCGGCAAGATACCAACACACGCCTCCTCATTTTCCGAGTCATAGATAGGATACTCGTTCGACATCTGCTTCCATGTATGGGTAGGCAGTATCAGCATTCCATCCCCTACTGCCTCTATCAAAGCATCTAATACAGTATCTGCGCCACCATTTACTTCTCCTATCGCTTTCATGGAAGAATGAACAAGTAAAATATCGTCCTTTGCCACTCCAAGTCTTCTAAGATCTTCCACTAATGTTTCTCTCGTATGCATTTTCCAATAACCATACCTTTCTAACACTTATACTTCATCAACTGCTTTATGCATTCATCCAAAAGCTATTTGGCAAGATTATCATAAACAATTTTCCCTGCATTGGTAATGCTCATATCCTTATCAGCTACAATATGTGAATTCTCTACAATAATCTCATCAATCACAGGTACTCCGTCATAGTCGCCAACTACATTTGTATTAGACAAATCAATGCCCTCAACCTTAAGACCAATACCTGCCCCATTGCAAACAATACGGTTCATACGAATCTTCTTAAAATATGGAATATCATCAGCTTGAACTGTAGGCGCAAGCTCGCCAGACTCTCTATAGTCGAGTACATAACCCATAGTAAAAATAATGGCTTCCTTCTCGATATTCATCATCTGAATATCCTCTAATAAAATGTCTTCGACAACTCCACCTCTGCCCATTGCAGACTTAAAGCGGATACCTACATCCGTTCCAATAAAGGAGCAGTTCTTAACCTCTACATGGCGAATACCTCTGGACATTTCGCTACCAACTACGAAGCCGCCATGTCCATGATATACGGTACAGTCCTGGATTCTTACATACTCTGTCGGTACTTCTATCTCTCTTGCCTTCGCACCCTTTCCAGACTTCATGCAGATGGCATCATCACCCACATCAAAGGTAGTACCAATAATATCTGCATACTTACAAGACTCCAAGTCTAATCCATCTCCATTCTGCGCATAGTATGGATTACGAATCTTAGCATTGCGAATGGTTACGTGCTCGCAGAAGCAAGGATGCAAATTCCATGCTGGAGAGTTCTGTAAGGTAATATCTTCTATTAGAATATTCTTACACTGATATAAATGCACCATAACAGGTCTAAAGAAATCATAGTACTCCTTAGCAGTTTCCAAGTTCTCTAACTTAGGCGACTGCTCTCTTGAAAGCAGCCACGCATCATGAATGGACTTGGTCGGCATCCAAATAAAGCCATCCCTTTCTTCTACCAGATACTGCGAGGTCTTTAACAACTCGTTCCACTGCCTTTCAGTCATCTTAAACTGCTTTACAGGTCTCCAAAGCTGTCCGTTACCATCTATTGTTCCACCGCCTGTAATGGCAATATCACTTACATTCTCAGCCATAATCGGTGACAATGTACGAATGGCTGGCATACCTTCATAGTCTGACCAGTATAAAGGATATTCTTCCTCATTTTTACTAAATAATAATACAGCACCTGTCTCTACATGAAGGTTAATCTTAGACCGCAAACGAATCGGACCACTCAGCCAGATTCCTCTTGGAATCACAACCTTTCCACCGCCATTTACCGCCGCAGTATCAATAGTCTTCTGAATCGCCTGTGTATTTGAAACCACGCCGCCATTTACAGCGCCAAAATCTTTAATATTATACTCTACTTCCGGAATTACCGGCATTTTTACTTTAAAATCTAACATAATGTCTCCTTTTCCTCTCTATTGCAATTTGTAACATATATATGTCCTACCCCAAAGATTACCCCAAATACGATTAAAAGATAGTGACGCAGGGTAATTCCGCTTAGCAAGAATATACAGGTAGGTATCACAGCTAATAATATCTGCTTCGCATATGTGTTCTTCTTAAAATACAATATCCATATTATCCAATACAATAATATCAAAAACGCATTTCCGAATAAATAGGCTAAAAAGTCTCCTACAGATGGATAACCGAATTCCCTTATTCCCATGCTAAATACCATTAAAATCATGCATCCGTAACGACCAATTTGCTCCATGGCATTCATTAACGTATTGGTACAATTGTTTTTCTGGTTTTTTACTTTGATTGCATAGATAATGTTTGGAATCAACAAAAGTACAACCAATATCAACCCAAATATATTCAACCAATTCATCCCTACATCACCAGCTACAAACACCGCTGTTGGTCCATCCGCTCCACCTATGATATCTATACTGTCTGACATACTTGCTTCCTCCTTTTCAAATTCTCTCTTTGTTCTGTCTCGCTTCAGTCAAGTTCACTTGATATCCAGTCCCAACTGATTCACGGGTGTAGAAAACGCATAAATGACGATTTATACCGTGCCTAACTCATAAAACAAGGGGATTATAGAGCTGTTCCCGCTTTGTTCGGCTGATACGAGGTAAAGTATTGAAAATTGTGTATATAGAAAAAAACTTCTTCTTGCTACACAATTTTAATCACCCTTTGCTTATCCCAAAGCGTAAAATAGGTAATTTTGTGGATATGCAAAAAAATCTTTCTCATATACACAGAAAATCGTAAAATATTGTGTAGCCAGAAAACATTTTTTTCTATATATACAAAAACGCCGATTTTCCATATGAAATCCTCAAATAACATCCCGAAATTGTGGAAGCAGTAACAATTTTTTCCTATATACACAAATTAGGTTAGTTAGAAACCACAAGTATCTCTGTACTTGCTCAAAGTATGACAAATTTTAACACGAACGCATAATCATAATTCTTTCACCAGACACAATGTTAATTCATCATCGTTCTTGCAAATAGCATTTGTTCCGCAAACTTTTTCCTCATAATATACACCTTTTCCATCTGGTACATACCCTCTTTTTACATACAATCGTTGAGCCGGTCCATATTCGCTATTCAAACAAACATCCAAATACACTTTATCACTATGCATTTTTGCTATTTCTTCTGCAATATTCATCAATGCAGTTGCTATCCCGTTTTCCCTATATTTTGCAAACACAATTAAATCTATAACGCACGGCAAGTCACAATTAGCCAAACCGCCCCATCTACATTTATAGTACAAAAATACATATCCTGCTATTTCGCCATTATACAAAGCTAATAACGCACTACATTCTTGCTTTTCTTGATTTTCTAATTGTTTTCTCAAATATGCTATATTCTGTTCACTTTCATCGCTATCTGCTTTACAAATTAAAGGAATATCATCATAACCCATTAAACGAATATCAATATCTGCTGAACTAAATAAAATATCCATAATAGTATACCTCAATAATATTTAAGATTTATAAAACCTCTTACTTACACACTAATATTGTAATCAGAATTAGCACGAAAGCAAATATCTTATTTCTGGTTTTACGGCATTAACCAAGAATCAGAGCAAATGCCGATAAAAGTCGATAAAACTTAAGCCGAAGCCTCTAATGAAGCTCCGGCTCGTTATTAACGAAATATAATTTTTCGTTTTATACTCTATTGTAGTTGATTAAGCAACCCTTTAAGATAATCTGTCTTTCTTCGTCTGTTAACTCACCAAGTGTAAGGTTGAATTCCTTTGTCTGTCCTTCGCCTACTACATAAGCCTTGATTACAGAAGCCTTCTCTTCAACTGCCTTCTTGATGCCAGGAACATAGATATAATCTAAGTTCTTGAATGGAAGCTCGCCTTCCTCAATGATGAATGGAAGCATACCCCAGTTGATGAGGTTAGAACGATATCTCTTAGTAGCGTACTCGTTTGCGATGTTAGCCCATCCACCAAGTACCTTCTGGCAGCTTGCTGCCTGCTCTCTTGCTGAACCATCACCTGGCTTTACAGCAAAGATTGTACTACCAATACCTGTGTTAGTGCTATCTGCATCTGGAGTAATCTCCTTCATAGCCTTCCAAGCAGCTTCAAGCTCTGGGAATGCCTCAACAGGACAAGCCTGCTCTTCTCTTGCCTTCTCAGCCTTCTGTACTTCCTTAGCAAGACCTACATAGTTAGGATCCTTTCTTGAAAGTGTGAACTCTGCAAGTCCTAAAGGATTAGAACGGTAAGATGATGTCTCACCTGAAGGAATTAACTCATCTGTTGTTGTTACAGGATCATGAATCTCTGAAACAACCTTTAATAAGAGATTGTCTGTTAAAGCTACCATTGCTGGCCAGTCCTTAATGTTTGGACCAAACTTAATCTCAACGCTGTCATCAGCAACGCCCTTAGAATCAAATACTCTATTCTCGTAAATCTTCTTATCAAAGAAGTACTTATACTGATTGAACTTGCCATCGAACTCTGTAGCAGGTGTAAGGTATCCCTTATTAGCTGCTGTAGCTGCGATAGAACGAGCATCCATAAGTGCAACAGATGCAATCTGTCCACTCTGAAGCTTAGAACCTTCTCTGTTAGGGAAGTTTCTTGTAGAGTGACGGATAGAGAATGCATTGTTAGCAGGTGTATCTCCTGCACCAAAGCATGGTCCACAGAATGCAGTCTTTAATACAGCACCTGTCTGCATCAACTTAGCTGCGCAACCGTTCTTTACTAACTCCATGTATACAGGCATAGATGCTGGATATACACTAAGTGTGAACTCATCTGGTCCAATACTTGCATTGTCTAAGATATCAGCTGCTGCACAGATATTCTCGAATCCACCACCTGCACAACCTGCAATGATACCCTGCTCTACATATAACTTGCCATTTCTTACCTTATCCTTGAGTGTGAAGTCAACTGCTCCATCAAGACTTACAAGAGCCTTCTTCTCACAATCATCAAGGATATCCATAAGGTTAGCGTTTAACTCTTCGATTGTATATGTGTTGCTTGGATGGAATGGCATAGCAATCATAGGTCTAACCTTGCTTAAGTCTACCTTGATACATCCATCATAGTACGCAACTGTGCCAGGATTAAGCTCTGCGTAATCCTCGCTTCTTCCATGAATATCATAGAACTCCTTAATCTTATCATCTGTCTGCCAGATAGATGAAAGACATGTTGTCTCTGTTGTCATTACATCAATACCGATACGGAAATCAGCTGAAAGTGAAGCCACACCAGGTCCAACGAACTCCATAACCTTATTCTTAACGTAGCCGTTCTTAAATACAGCTCCGATAATTGCCAAAGCAACGTCCTGAGGACCAACGCCTAATACAGGCTCTCCCTCTAAGTATACAGCTACAACGCCAGGCATATTGATATCATATGTCTGATTCAATAACTGCTTAACAAGCTCAGGTCCACCCTCGCCCATCGCCATAGTACCAAGAGCACCATAACGAGTATGTGAGTCAGAACCAAGAATCATTCTACCGCCACCTGCAAGCATCTCTCTTGCAAACTGATGAATAACAGCCTGATGAGGTGGTACATAAACTCCGCCGTACTTCTTCGCACATGTAAGACCATACATATGGTCATCCTCGTTGATTGTTCCACCTACTGCACAAAGTGAGTTGTGGCAGTTTGTTAATACATAAGGAACTGGGAACTTAGTAAGTCCTGATGCACGGGCTGTCTGAATAATTCCAACGAAAGTAATATCATGAGATGTCAATTTATCGAACTTAATCTTCAGCTTATCCATGTTACCAGATGTATTATGCTTCTCAAGGATTCCGTAAGCAATCGTTTCCTTTGCTGCCTCCTGCTTATTTACATCTTTACCAGTCTTTGCCTTAATCGCAGCTACTGCCTCTGCATTATCTGCAACAAGCTCTGTACCGCCAACTAAGTAAACACCGCCGTCCATTAACTGAATCATGTTAACACCTATCCTTTCTATTTATATCACACGTATATTTGTATATTTATGCAAACTTATACTGTACAAAAATACTTTAAATCTTTATTAATATACTATAACATACACTGATTATGCAAGTCATAATTCACAGTTCAGTCGTGCATATAATGAACAACCTTTTTACTCATATGCATTAAAGTAAGGGTCCTAAATAAGCTAAAGCAACCACAAAGCAACAATAAGCATCGTCTGATATATCTAAGACTCAGCAGTTTAACATACTACCCATTCCAAACATGCCAAAATATTAGTTATTAATGCCAAAAAAAGGGAACATTTTTTAAAATATTGCCAGAATATGCACAAATTTGATATAGTTTCCATGCAACAATTTATGTAACTATTATTCAACAGCGCAATGAATAATCGTACTGTCTTGGGGGAGACAGTAATTAATTATGGAGGGTATTATATGAAAAAGAGAAAAATATTCCAAAGAGTATGCAGTTTTCTGTTATCCTTCCTGTTGGTTCTTAGCGGTCTGTCATTTGACACCATTACTGCTAATGCTGCAGGTATTGTTGACGGAACTACTATTTCAACTCCTGAGAAGGGTACAACCTATGAGTTTGATTTTCAGCAAAATACAAACCTTGCCACATCAGGAACTTATGGTTTACTTACCGTCGAAGGTGGCAGTAACTACAGACACCACGGCTCAGACCACGGTGTTGTAGGTAGCGTAACCTTTACCATTCAGGTAGCAGGTAACTGCAAAATCAGTATGGGAAGCTGCTGCTACACAGGTTCAAGCGATGTATTCAAGGCTAGCTCTGAGACTGGTGCATTTGATGCAACACAGAAGACTGCACGGACAGAAAAATGCTGGAATGTAAATAACAACGGTGAAGGAGATACTGTTGACTTCTATTATGTTGGTGATGCAGGTAGTGTTAGCATTCAGAGCACAGGCTATGTACCACATATCATGGTAACACCTTTAGCTGATGACTATCAGCTTGCAAAATGGGCACAGAAGAACTTCTCATTAGATATTAACGGTACAACCGTATCTGTGACAGGTGCTGCATCCGATACCGATAAAGCTTCTATCTCTGGTGGCAACGTATTATATCAGGGAACTACAGAGGGTATTGTTAGCGTTGATTTAGGCGGAAAGACATTAACAGATGCTTTGTTATCAAATCTAAGTGACAATATTACAGCTAAGGTATCAGGCTATAATGTGGAAATCACATTCAACGACAGCGATATGAAGCCTGAATCCTTTACATTAAATGTATATGACAGCGGATTAAATGCAACACCAGCATTTGGTGAAACTACATCTTACAACTTCAGTGATGAATCTGTCATTCCAAAGGTATTCAAGTACGGTGATTTCTTACAGACAATCACATCAAGAGATGGTTTATTAACCGTAAATGGTAATGGCTCACTCTATCACAACGGCGGCGAAATTGCCATCAAGGAAGGTATCAGCTTTGACATTAAATTACCGGGAAATGCAGATATTTCCTTCCAGCAGTGCTTATACGGAAGCGGCGGTAATTTAGTAGTATCAGGTGTTCCAGAAGGAGCAACTGTATCTGCTGACAGCGTTGCTTTCAACGGTACAGCATGTAAAAATGAAGCATCTATTCGTTATGAAGGTCCTGCAACCACTTTGACCTTCTCTGTAACAGGCTCTGGTTACTTGCACGGCATGACAGTAACAACTGACGCAGAACAGACAAGCGGTGGCGAGTCTGAAGGTGGCGAGTCTGAAGGTGGCGAGTCTGAAGGTGGCGATGATGGTAATACAGATGTAACACCTTCTGAACCAACTATAACAACTGGCAAGATTGATGTATGGGATATTGGTGCAAAGGCTGAAGCTGGCGATATCTATAACAACCATATTACCCAGGAAGCATGGGCAACAACAGGCTTAGACTTATCTACAAGCCTTGGAACTACTACTGTAACCTTCGGCGACGCACAGCTTGTTATCCAGAATGGTGATAAGATTTGCGGCTCTGTAGGACAGGATGCCTCTGCATCCAAGTACACTGTAATCTCTTATCCTGATGGCTATACTTCAACTGGTGTATGGCATACAAACGGTAAGGGTGGAACAGGTAGAAGATGCGTTATTTTAAATAATGTAAAAGCTGGCGACCGTGTTAGTGTATACATGGGTTCTCACACTGTAGAAGAAGATCAGCTTCACTTCCTGTATATGGGTTCTAACGGTGCTCAGAATGATGGAACAGACGTATTAAATCGCAATAAAGATATGATTAACAATGGTGGTGTTCGTTATGATTTCGTTGCAAAGTATGACGGACAGTACAAAATCTATGTTGATGCAACTACAAACCTCAAACCTGTATATCACAGAATCGTAAGAGTACCTGCTGTAAATGTAACAGGTAGTGTAGATCTTAGCGATACAGGTGTTGAGAACTACGGCATTAAGTTCATCAACAATACAACAGAAGAGGAAACTGTAGCATCTGTAAATGGCACAAGCTTTAGCGCTACATTAACACCTGGCTACGAATATACAGCTGTAATGACTGGCGTTGTAGGCGTTTCCTTTACTTATGACTGCAAGACATTTTCTGTCACAGATGCCGCTGTTGAAAGTGGCATGAGCGGCGTGTCTTTCAAGGCAGAAAAAAAGGATGTCGCTTTATTTAGCGGTTCATTAACAGGCTTAGATGGCTATGATATGTCAAATGTTAAGGTGATTTTAGTCGCTGACCCTGCTTCTTTAAAGGAAGATATTACTGTAAAGGTTGCCGAGGATATGACCTTTGCTGAATATATCGAGCCAAATATTACTTACACAGTTACTTTGGTTAATGCAAATGACTATATGGTTGCTAATCCAACTGTAAATATCGCTGCTGATACACAGCAGAATATCGATGTAACTGCAAAGCCATGCTACAACGTGGCAGGTACTTTCCTTAATGTTCCTAGTGACGTAGCAGTTACTTCACTTACCTTTACCAATGTAGAGGACGGATATACTTATACTGGTACTATTTCAGGAAATGGTTACAGCGTAGCTTTAAGAGATGGTGCATACTCTACAACTGCTGTTGTAAACGGCTATAGCACAAGCACTCATGTAATTGTGAATGGTGCTGAACAGACAAGAGATTTACTATTTGTTTCAACAAGTGCGGCTCCTGCTATTGCATGGGTAAGCGATATCTACGTAGGCTATCCTGAAAAGGAAAACAACTACGACACTGTTCGTGATGCTGTTGCAGCTTGTAAGGCTATGAATCCTACAAGTGAAGCACAGAGAATTACCGTTCACATTGCACCTGGTGTATATCGTGAGCAGGTTATTGTAGAAGCTCCTTATGTTTCTTTTGTAAATGATGAACCTTCTAAGGAAGTAAAACTGACATGGTACTACGGTGTCGGCTACAAGTATTACAGTGCAGGCTCTAAGCAGTACTATGACGAAGAGCGTGCTTATGATAAGTACGAGAAGAATACTGTAACAAAATGGGGTTCTGCTACCTATATTAAGAGCGCAGCAATCGGCTTTAGAGCAGAAAATATTACATTTGAGACATCTTTCAATAGATATTTGACAGAGGAAGAGTTGGCAGATGGTATTGAAGTAAGCGGCGAATCTACAGCATTTGTTCGCGAAAGAGGCGCAGATGTAACTGCATCAGCTGCTAAGGAACGTGCTGCTGCACTTGCATTAGAGGCAAATCATGCCGAGTTCTATAACTGTAAGATTTTGGGTGGTCAGGACACTATGTACACTGGCGGAAATATCGTATGTTACTTAAAGGATTGCTTAATCGAAGGTAATACAGACTATATCTTTGGTGGCGGAAATATTGTATTTGACGAGTGCGAATTAAGCTTCTACGGTTTCTCAGACTCTGAAGCCGGTGGTTATATTACTGCTGCTGCCGAGCCATACCGTACAGGATATATTTTCAACAACTGTACCGTTACAGAAAATGCAAATACAAAGTTCGGCACAGGTTACTTAGGAAGACCTTGGAGACAACAAGCTACTGTATACTTTATCAATACAAAGCTTGCAGATAACAGCTTGATTGATGTTAAGGGCTGGTCATCCATGAGTGGTTCTACTCCTGAAAATGCAAATTATACAGAGTTTAATACTACATATATGGACGGAACACCTGTTGATATGTCATCAAGAACAGCAGGTACTGTAGTAACTGAGAATCCAATTCCTGACTTACAGACAGTATTTAGCAGCTGGGCACCATACTACTACGGCATGGAGGAAACTCCTGACGAGGACGAATCTTCTTCTGTTGAAGAAAGCTCTAGTGTTGAGGAATCTTCAAGTGAAGTTGAGTCTTCTACTGAGGAAGAAAGCTCTAGCGTTGAGGAGTCTTCAAGTGAAGTTGAGTCTTCTATCGAGGAAGAAAGCTCTAGCGTTGAGGAGTCTTCAAGTGAAGTTGAGTCTTCTACTGAGGAAGAAAGCTCTAGCGCTGAGGAGACTTCAAGTGAAGTTGAGTCTTCTACAGATGAAGAAAGCTCTAGCATTGAGGAGTCTTCAAGTGAAGTTGAGTCTTCTACTAAGGAAGAAAGCTCTAGCGTTGAGGAGTCTTCAAGTGAAGTCGAGTCTTCTACTGAAGAAGAAAGCTCTAGTGAGGAAGAATCTTCAGAGGTTGAATCTTCATCTAAGCCTGCCGAGAGTCAGCCAAGTAAGAATAATAGCTCAAGCAAGCCATCAGCAAGCACAACTACACAGAATACTCAGATTAAAGATGAGGAAGTTCCTCTTGCAGAATCAGCAGTGATCGTAGGCGAGTACCTGAATGTAAACTTGTCTCAGGAGCAGATGGTATTAAGAATCAAGTTATTCGAGAAGTATCATGGAATGAACCTCTCAGTCCTTGCTCACTTAGGAAATGGTATCGGATATACAATTGATACTGACTTCGTTGCAAGTATGACAGCAGATGTACAGCTTGGTGCATCACTTTCTGAAATCAGACAGTTTGCGCAAGGCTTTGCAACCTATCGTGTGATTCCTACACAGCCACAGAAGTTTGCTCGTAGCTTAACCGTTCATGTACATGTTGGCGAAGAGCACATCGGCAAGACTGCATATATCTTCTCTCTTGACTCCTTAACAGGTCAGTTCGTGAGAAAGGATGTTGTCGCTGTAAGTGAAATCGGTAATATTGCATTAACAACAAACGAATTATCACAGATTATGGTTATGATTGAGAAATAAGCCAAAATCACAATTATCATAAAAACCTTCAAAAACCACCGTGTTATGGGTTATCAACCTATAATGCGGTGGTTTTTTAGTAGCCATAGCTTTGCACCACCTCCAGATAGGAACTGTTTTGAATATCAAAAGGCGTCACTAAAAATCCTCCGTCACTGTCCAAATCAATCCCTATTTCCTGATAGGCATACCATACCAAATGTGCGCAGTGAGTGCCTTTATCTTCTAATATGCCCGCAAACAAATAATAGGGAATATCCACCATATATTCCATCGCATAATCAACTGCTTTCTGCACCGAATAATACTTCCGATATTCTTCCTTTAATCGCAACACTAAGAAGGACGGATACACCTCCCATCCTTTCACATCACACAGCTTCGTATTTGTTCCCAACATCACCGCTTCCAATATGAAGCCTTCCTCTGCATTCACCACCAAACCTGCATGACCATTGCGCCAGCCTAAGAAGCGTGAGTTCTTCGTAACAAGAATATCTCCATCTTGAATATCCACTAACTGCATTCCTTTTGCACTTTTCCCATCCTCATTGATTACATACTCGCATATGGTAAGAGGCGTTGTTTTCACGCTCTCTGTTAACACTGGCTCAAAATAAGCCTCCTGCAGCTCTAATATCTTTTGATACTCGCCATTTCCTAATAACTTTTCAACGACCTTCTCATTTACACCAGTCTGCTCTGATAATAGCTGTATTTTCTCATCATTCAATGTGCGTCCCATAAGTATAGGGTGTATGTTAACTCTCTCTACCTCTGGCATAATGTGCGTACTTTCGATTGCTTCATTTATCCAGTTCCAATATATAAAAGCGCTCATCATTAGTATAATTATCACAACGTTGGTTATGCGCTTTCTAAACATGACCTAACCACCCACAAATAAAATAAGAACAGAAAATGCTCTTACACATCTCCTGTTCCTATTTTTTCCATATATATAGTTAATTATTCTATCTCTACATGGTGTAAGTGCCAGATTTCATCGACATACTCTTTGATGGTTCTGTCAGAGGTAAACTTGCCTACATTTGCCACATTTAAAATAGCACTCTTAGCCCAACCGTTTGTATTGCGGTAAGCCTTCTCCACTTCCTTATGCGCCTCTGCATAAGAGCGGAAATCCTTTAAGATAAAGTAACGGTCTGCCTTATCCGTACTCTGTGTATTCAAGAGTGAATTGTATAAGCTTCTGAACAGCTCTCTATCCTTAGAATAGGTTCCGTCAATCAACTGGTCTACCACTCTCTTAATCTCTGCATCCTGATGGTAAATATCCATCGGATTGTAACCGCCATAGTTCTCATAACGGATAACCTCGTCTGAGCTAAGACCAAAGATAAAGGCATGCTCTCTACCAACCTCTTCTACGATTTCCACATTTGCGCCGTCCATTGTACCAAGTGTTAACGCACCATTTAACATGAACTTCATGTTACCTGTACCACTTGCCTCCTTGCTGGCTGTAGAAATCTGCTCAGAAATATCTGCTGCCGCAAATATCATCTCTGCATTAGATACACGGTAGTTCTCTATAAAGACAACCTTAAGCTTTCCATTGATACTCTTATCGTTATTTACTACATCTGCAACTGCATTAATCAGCTTAATCGTCAGCTTCGCATTCTTATAACCTGCTGCCGCCTTCGCACCAAAGATAAAGGTTCTTGGATAGAAATCCATCGAAGGATTTGCCTTTAACTGATTATACAAATACATAACATGCAGGATATTTAAAAGCTGTCTCTTGTACTCATGCAGTCTCTTTACCTGCACATCAAAGATAGAATCAGGGTTAACCTCTACACCATTATGCTCTAAGATATACTTCGCCAGACGCTCCTTGTTCTGACGCTTAATTGCCATGAACTCCTTCTGCGCAGTAATATCATCGGCATACTTTTCGATACCTTTGATTACAGGTAAGTCAATAATCCAGTCATCGCCCACCTTGTCAGTTACCCAATCAGCTAAGAGTGGATTTCCATGCAGTAAAAATCTTCTCTGAGTGATTCCATTTGTCTTATTGTTAAACTTCTCAGGGAACAGCTCGTAGAAATCCTTAAGCTCCTGCTTCTTTAAAATCTCTGTATGTAATCTGGCAACACCATTTACAGAATAGCCTGCAACAATGGCAAGATGCGCCATCTTTACTTGACCATCACCGATAATCGCCATCTTCTTAATCTTGTCTGCCGCATCAGGATATTTATTTACAATATCAATAATAAATCTACGGTTAATTTCCTCGATAATCTGATAAATACGAGGTAATAATCTTGAGAACAGGTCAACAGGCCACTTTTCAAGAGCTTCTGACATAATCGTATGATTAGTGTATGCACAGGTCTTTGTAGTAATCTCCCATGCCTCGTCCCACTCTAATCTATACTCATCTAAGAGAATTCTCATAAGCTCTGCAATCGCAACCGTTGGATGTGTATCGTTGAGCTGGAAGGTTACCTTCTCATAAAACTTATGAATATCATCATGCTTTGCCATATACTTCTCTATTGCAGTCTGCACTGAAGCCGAAATAAAGAAATACTGTTGCTTCAAACGAAGCTCCTTACCTGCGTAATGATTGTCATTTGGATATAATACCTCAACAATATTTTTCGCAAGGTTATTTTGCTCAACCGCCTTATGATAATCGCCCTTATCAAAGGAATCCAAACTAAAACAATCCATTGGCTGTGCATCCCAGATACGAAGCGTATTTACAATGCCATTGCCATAGCCCACGATTGGAAGGTCATACGGTACCGCCTTAACAGACTGATAATCCTCCTGATAATAAATATCTCTGCCGTCTTCCCATCTGGTGCAAACCTTACCACCAAACTTAATAATCTTGGTATACTCAGGTCTTCTAAGTTCAAAAGGATTACCCTCTCTTAACCAGTCATCAGGTGCCTCTATCTGATAACCGTCACGGATTTCCTGCTTAAACATACCGTAACGATAACGAATACCGCATCCATACGCCGCATATCCCAATGTTGCAAGAGAATCAAGGAAGCAGGCTGCCAGTCTGCCAAGACCACCATTTCCAAGGGCAGCATCAGGCTCCTGGTCCTCTATCATATTAATATCAAGTCCCAGCTCCTCTAACGCCTCTGCAAACTCCTTGTAAGCCATGAGATTAATCATATTATTACCAAGAGCACGTCCCATCAAAAACTCCATCGACATATAATATACAATCTTAGGGTCTTCTCTATCGTATGCCTCCTGTGTCTTTATCCAATTATCAACAATTGCATCCTTTACCGCATAGGAAACCGCCTGGAAAATCTGCTGTTCATTTGCCTCTTCAAGACTCTTTCTGTATAAGGTCTTAATATTATACAGAACGCTTCTTTTGAACATTTCTTTGTCAATTTCAGGTTTTCTTATCATAATAACCATACCTTTCCAATGTCTGACTTCATCTTATCCGCCCTAGACATATTCGTTTTGTTTGATTTTGTTGCTTTTTCACAAAAATTATGTATCTTTCAATCGAATTAACACAATAAATTCGTTATTATTTTATATATTATACAATATATTCTTTATATTTTAAATATTTTAAGTTGCACAAAAAAGGAACCCGTAATATCAGTTTTTATATTACAAGTTCCATATATAATTTGTTATATTTTTCCAACGCACTATACAATTTGCTTTAAATGTACTTCCTCACCCGTACAATTTTCTAACTGATATAATCCATTCTCTTCCATAGAGTACGGATGCTCAAAGCGAATTCTTCCGCTTACCTCCAAGCCGTCCACACAACGGGCATACACCGCTGGAATGTGATGAGGGTACACATCTCTTTCAGATGGCTGCTCATCAAAGCAACCAAACTGCTGCGTTCCCTGCGAACACATGATGATATTCGCATCCTCTACAATAATATTACTGATTCTTGCATCCTCCTCGCCACCAAAGAAGATAGATGACTCTGCCTTCATATACACATGGTCAAAGGTGATATTACGAATCGTTCCTGGGAATCTATGCTCTGCATTTCGATACGTAGCATTAATAAATAATGGCTCACCATTACCCCACCATCTAGTTGGTCCATGCTCCCTCATACCGTCTGCGTACTTCAAAACGCTTCCTGTAATATGATGAATATGAATATCCTCTATCGTAGCGCCATCTCTTACCCAGATACCGATACCTCTTGAGCAATCCTTAATCACACAGTCACTTAAGATTACATTTCTGATATCTCCATGCGTTTCGGTTCCTATCTTGAGAGCAGAATCTCTCGAATAAAGCACACAATTATTAATCACGATATTCTCGCAGGTTCCATACTTTGCCGCCATTGGCTTTGTGGTCTTTAATACAATGGCATCATCTCCTGTCTTAATCAGACATCCGCTGATCATCACATCCTGACAGGTATCTGGGTCAATACCGTCGTTATTAGCACCTCTGATGTCATTTAATATCTTAATATCCTGAATGCGTACATGCTTACAGCCCGCCATATGCAAGGTCCAAAATGCCGCATCCTTGATGGTAATGTCTTTGATAGTCAGATTCGTAACATCCTCTAAGAAGGTAGTTCTTGGACGAAATGCCGCTACCTGCAAAGGACACTCATGTGCGCCGTTGTCCGCATTATCATCTATAAATACTTTATCTCCCTGACCGTAGATAACACCCTCTCCTGAAAGGGTAATATTCTCTGCATGACAAGCAAAGATAAAGCAACCTCCATCCCAGCCTGTACACTCGTTGTCATCATCAAAGAGCTTTGCAAAGTCTAAGATGTCCTCTTCCTGCAGGCTACTGATAAGAATTGCTCCCTTTTCCAAATGAAAATCAATATTACTCTTTAACACAATCGTTCCACTATAAAACTCACCTGCTGGAATGACAACCTGTCCGCCCTGCTTTGTAGCCTCATCAATCGCCTGCTGAATCGCTGCTGCATTATTGGTCTTACCATCTGCAACCGCGCCATAATCTAATATGTTATATGTATTTGCCATAGTTTAATAACCTTCCTTCTACTTTATATATCTTCTGCCCCCATAGAGAATATCTCTGGCAGAAACAGGAAATTCTCCTCTCCTGACAGCTCATGATCAAAGTGACTCTCAGGGTCTGCCTTTATCCACTCCTCAATTACCTTAGAAGAATCCTTGCTTTCGCTATTAATATGCGTAAACTGCTTCGGCTCCTCAAAGTATGAGAATAAAACATCCTCATGCAATGCAATAAACTGGTATCTATCCCCCTCCAGCAAGCCCTCATCAACGATGGCCTTGTGGTGATATACATAGGAAAATAACTTATCTTCCTTGAGGTAAGCAATTCTTCCTCGCCTTACCTTCTTCTCGCTGCGCTTCCACTCATCTATGCTCTCAGGTATTGCATGATAAAAAATCGGATACATATATGCCCATGCTACCATACCTTCTCGCTGGGGCCATGACGCTAATAGCTTTGACAGTTCAGGAAACAATTCTACTGGTGTTAACTCTTCATCCAATGCTTCCATATAGAGGAATAGCATATTTTCATGACGATAAATTGCCACCGTGAGGCATTTCTTTGATTTAATTGCTTCCTCTACAATCTTCTTATCTTGCTTTAAAGCATTCTCTAAATCCTTTTCCTTTAAAATACATGCTCTGTAATTCTTTCTGCAAATCATGCTGTCCCTCCTTTTGATTATTTTGATTGTACCAAAAAAGGACTCAAAAGTCTTTATTTTGTTGATTTTTGAGTCCTTTACTTACTTTACATGTCCAATTCATTAAGATATTGCGTCAATTCATCACAAATAATCTCAAGATATGCTTTTATCATTCCTTTTTCATCATATATTGCTCTATGCCATCTATTATCATTTCTTGCAATAATTCTGAATCTGTCTGCCCCATCTGTATAAATGAAATAAATATAATATTGTTCATCAGCTCCACAATCATCATCAATATAATGAATAAAGTAACTATGTTTTGCATTTTTCATTAAATTATATATATGTTCCCTTTGCTTGGAATCATCAATAATGATTTCTTCGTACTTTTGAGTTTCTCTAATATATTTATGAACAATTATTTTCTGCAAACATTCTATATCTTGTGATACTGTTGGTGCGTACCAATATTGTTTCCACAATGCAAACAGCAAAACAAGAATAATAATCATAATTGAAATTATAGTTATATACTTTTTTTCATATAATACTTTCCTTTTTTCCATATTTATGTAAACCAACACTACAAAACTATGTTAGTATATTATTTCATAATTTACAATTGTTTTGTATTCTTTTGCACATTTCGTACTTATAAATTAAATGTCTCCATTACTCCTTCCTTATTGTTGACTGACAACTGAAACTTGGAGTATATTAGACATATGATGTTTTTTGTGGAAAGGAGTTACATATTATGAAGGAACAAAATATCCCTTATAAGATTTATTTATCAGAAGACGAGTTACCAAAGCAGTGGTACAATTTACGCGCTGATATGAAGAATAAACCAGCACCATTATTAAGCGGCAAGACTATGAAGCCGATTACACTTGAAGAATTGTCAGAGGTATTCTGTACAGAGCTTGCTAAGCAGGAGTTAGACGAAACAACTGCTTACTTTGATATTCCAGAAGAAATCTTGAAGTTCTACAAGATGTACCGTCCAGCACCTCTTACCAGAGCTTATTTCTTAGAGGAAAAGCTTCAGACACCAGCTAAGATTTACTACAAATTTGAAGGAAATAACACAAGTGGAAGCCACAAGCTTAACTCTGCAATTGCACAGGCTTACTATGCTAAAAAGCAAGGCTTAAAGGGTGTTACTACTGAGACTGGCGCAGGTCAGTGGGGTACAGCTCTTTCTATGGCTTGTTCTTACTTTGATATGGATTGTCAGGTATACATGGTTAAGGTTTCTTACGAACAGAAGCCTTTCAGACGTGAAGTTATGAGAACCTACGGTGCTAACGTTACACCATCACCTTCTACTACAACAGAGGTTGGTAAACGTATCCTTGCTGCTCATCCAGGTACAAACGGAAGCCTTGGTTGTGCGATTTCAGAGGCGGTTGAGGCTGCTATGAAGCAGGAAGGCTACCGCTATGTATTAGGAAGCGTATTGAACCAGGTTATGTTACATCAGTCAATTATCGGTCTTGAGACTAAGGCTGCATTAGATAAATACGGCATCACACCTGATATTATCATCGGTTGTGCTGGCGGCGGTTCTAACCTTGGTGGTCTGATTGCTCCATTTATGGGCGAGAAGATTAGAGGCGAAAAGGATTATCGTTTCATCGCAGTTGAGCCTGCATCATGCCCAAGCTTAACACGCGGAACTTATGCTTATGACTACTGCGATACAGGTATGATTTGTCCATTATCCAAGATGTACACCTTAGGAAGCAACTTTATGCCATCTGCAAGCCATGCCGGCGGACTTCGCTACCATGGTATGAGTTCAACTCTTTCTCAGTTATACGATGATGGTCTCATGGAGGCAGTTTCTGTTGAGCAGACTAAGGTATTTGAGGCTGCAGAGATGTTTGCAAGAGTTGAGGGTACATTACCAGCTCCTGAGAGCAGCCATGCCATCCGTGTTGCTATTGATGAGGCTCTCAAGTGCAAGGAAACAGGCGAAGAAAAGACGATTGTATTCGGTCTTACAGGTACAGGTTATTTCGATATGTTTGCTTATGAACGTTTCCACAACGGTGAGATGAGCGACTACATTCCAACCGACGAAGAGATTAAAGAAGCTTTGAAGAATTTACCCAAACTTGATTAATATGTAACTATTCAGAGCCATGCAGATTTATAAAAATAGGCTATTCAAGCTTGCTTGATAAAGACTATTTTAATAAATCTATATGGCGAGAAGCCAGACATGAGCAAAAGAAAAGCCTTATAAAGGCGATTTTGCGAATGGATTCTGAATAGTTACTACAAATCTATAGAAACGGACGTATTAACATGATACAGAAAAAGGATATACTTGAATTAAAGAAAAGATTGAAAAAGGAAGGCTGCACATTCACAAGAATGTGTGGCTGCTATGTAAATGCCAAGAGGGAAAAGGTCGTAAATATCGGCGAAACCTTCTTGAACCTTGACGATGAAGAGTTCTATAAATATCTCGAAATTGCCAAGAAAGCATTATCAGGCAATATTGGAAATAATATGTTACAGCTCTACTTCCCTAAGGAAGAAGAGGAATTAGGCGGTAAGCAGCAGTTCCTTATGGGACTTCGCGAAAGCCGCTTGAAGAATGATGCTTTATTAGACCATCTCTATGATATGATTATTGAGCATTATGATTATGTTGGAAATTACTTGATTCTTATTTTCCATGATGCTTACGATGTTATCACTAAGACAAATGATGATTTGAAGATTGATGAATCCGAGGAAGTATATGAATATCTTCTCTGTGCTATCTGCCCTGTCTGCCTTTCTAAGCCTGGACTTGGCTATCGCGAGGAAGAGAACCGCATCGGTGTCCGCATTCAGGACTGGGTAGTTGGTACTCCTGATGTTGGTTTCTTATTCCCATCCTTTGAGGAGAGAAGCAGCGATATTCACTCACTTACCTACTATGTAAAGGATGCCTCTGATTCTCATGCTGAATTTATCGAGAATGCACTTGGCTGTAGCGCAAAGCGTACTGCTACCGAAGAGAAGCAGACCTTCCACTCTATGGTAAAGGCTGCTATCGCACCAATCATCGAAGAAAGCGACAAGGTTATGATTGAGATTCAGGAGAACCTGAATACAATTATTGAGACAAAGGAAGAATTTGCCTGCGTAGAACCTGAAGAAATTATTCTCACACCTGAAATCGTAGAAGAGATTCTTACACAGAGTGAGATTCCTGACGCTACTGTTGCGAATATTAAGGAGCGTTTCACAGAAGAGTTTCAGGACGCACCTCCTGCCGCTATCAATGTCATTGATGAAAAGGCTCTTGAGAAAAGTGCAAAGGAAAAGCGTCAGTTAGAGCTTGTTCAAAAGGTAGAGACTTTGGAGAAGGCTTTAAACTCAGGCTCAGATGTTGTACTTCGTGTAGCTCCTGAAAAGGCTGAGGAGATTACCTCTCAGTATATTGACGGTAAGAAGTGCATTATCATTCCTGTAACGGATGATGAGCAGATTACAATTAATGGAATTGATACAGAGTTTTAATGCATCCCACCGCAATAGCCAAATGGTTATCATAGACAAAGCCTACTGTTCAAACAGTAGGCTTTACTTTATACTTCTTTCAAATCACTAAAATGTTGGAACAACACCACCATCATACTGAGCATTAATATACTCTTTTACCTCGTCAGACAAGATTGCTTCTACTAAAGCTTTTGTCTTTTCTGAATTCTCATTTCCCTCTTTCACAACTACAATATTTACGTAGGTCTGCGCTGCTAATGAATCTACACTTTCTGTTGCAAGCGCGTCATTTACAGTAAAGCCTGCTTCAGCAGCATAATTTCCGTTAATGCATGCAATATCTACATCGCTTACTGTTCTGGCAACCTGTGCTGCTTCCAGTTCCTTAATCTCAAGATTTAATGGATTCTCCACGATATCTGCCACTGTAGCAGTCATTCCTGCATCCTCTTTGAGCGTAATAAGACCCTGTGCCTCTAATAACAAAAGTGCTCTTGCTTCATTTGTAGTATCATTTGGGACAGCTACTACTGCTCCCTCCTGTAAATCAGCGAGATTTGTAGTTTTTCCTGCATAGATACCAAATGGCTCAAAATGAACCCCTGCAACCGATACTAAATGTGTATCATTTTCTGCATTAAAATCGTCTAAATAAGGCTGATGCTGGAAATAATTCGCATCCAATTCGCCACTCTCTGTTGCAGTATTTGGAATAATATAATCGTTATACTCCACAACCTCTAAAGTATAACCCTTTTCTAATAAATCATCTTCAATAACTCGTAAAATCTCTGCATGAGGTGTTGGTGTAGCACCAACCTTAATGACATTGTCATTTTCCGCTTTGCCACATCCTGTAAATAATGTTGTTGCAACACTTAAAACCAATAATGTACTTAATACTCTCTTCTTCATAATAATCTCCTCTTTCTTTCTAAAAATATGTTCTATTATCTCTTGTCCACTTTACTAACAAGCTTGAGACCAGTTTCTTGGAACAGCTGTACAATTACTACCAGTAAGACAACTGTAATCCACATGATATCACCCTGATAACGATAATATCCATAATTAATCGCTATCGCTCCTAATCCTCCGCCTCCTACAAATCCTGCCATAGCCGAATAGCTTAATATTGTAGCAAGCGAAATCGTACATCCTACCAAAAGAGAGGGCTTCGCTTCAGGTAATAATACTTTAAATATAATCTGCGCCGAAGATGAACCCATTGCCTTTGCAGCTTCTATCACACCTAAATCAACTTCTTTCAAGGATGACTCGACCATTCTTGCAACAAATGGTGTGGCAGCAATTACCAGTGGAACAATGGTCGCTGTGGAGCCAATCGTAGTACCAATAATAAGTCTTGTAAAAGGCAATATGGCAACCAGCAAAATCAAAAACGGTACAGATCGTATAATATTAACGACTACTCCAACTATAAAATTGATAATCCGATTATTACATATCCCTTTCTTATCCGTAATGTAAAGAATCACGCCTATAGGAATACCAAACAAATATGAAAAAAATGTTGAAAAAACCGTCATATATAAGGTCTCCCATATTCCCGTAATGAGAATTTCTACCATTTGATCGCTCATACTTATGTACCTCCTTCCTCGTAAGCTATTGATTTACTATCGAGATAGCTTTTGATTCGATTGATTGAAACCGGATTTTGCGGTAGTTCAATCACCATCTGTCCATATGCTTTTCCACATATATTCTCTGTATTGGCACCGAGTATATTAACCATCTCATTACACTCCAATGTCAAAGAAGATATAATTGGTTCAAAAGCTGACTGACCTTCAAAAACAATCCTAAGATACTTATTCTTAACATCAGCTACATCAATTGCTTTGTTAAATACAAGTTTTTTTGTGATATCCGATGTTGGCCTTACAAATATTTCTTTTACCAAACCTTGTTCAACGATAACTCCTTCACTCATTACAGCTACATTGTCACATATCTGTTCAACCACCTTCATCTCATGTGTAATGATGATAATTGTAACACCAAGCCTTTGGTTAATTTCTTTCAGTAGCTCTAATATGGCTGTTGTCGTAATTGGATCTAAAGCGCTTGTGGCTTCATCACATAACAATACATCTGGATTCGTTGCTAATGCTCTTGCTATCGCTACTCGTTGCTTTTGTCCTCCAGATAATTGCGATGGATAATTTCCAGCTTTATCCTGAATACCAACCATATCTAAAAGCTCCAAAGCTCTTTTTCTTGCTTCCTTCTTCTTAACTCCCGCTATTTCCAAGGGATAACATACATTATCAACTACATTTCTTTGTGCCAAGAGATTAAAGGATTGAAAAATCATACCTATTTTTTGTCTGCTCTTACGAAGCTCAGCATTGCTCATTTCCAAAAGATTTTTCCCGTTGAAAATAACCTTTCCAGAAGTCGGGGTTTCCAACAAATTTAAACATCGAACCAATGTAGATTTGCCTGCTCCCGAAAAGCCGATAATTCCAAATATTTTTCCTTTTTCAATTTCAAGATTAACATCTCGAACTGCAACAACTTTACTCCCTTTCTCAACAAATTCTTTATTCAAGTTCTCTAATCTATACACATAGCTCACCACCTTTATAACTGCTTGCTTATTTTTCCTATCGTTTTTGTATGAATAGAATATATCACTATATTCATCGGTTGTATAATACAGATATCCTTCTATTTGCTATAGGCTTTTCCTATAGCTCGTATAGTTTCTATTTTATTTCTGATACCTGCAAACCTTGCAATATGCTTAAGCTGCGGCAATGTCATGTATGATTCGCTCATAAATCTCATTGGCAAGTGCTTTATGTCCCTTCACATCCAAATGCTCTTGGTCTGCTTCTGAGGGATTCGCAACGTCTGATGCCGCCAGGAACATACACTCATTCTTTTTTGCAATTCTTTCATAAACAGCCTTTAAATCCTTAGAAACCTGCACAGATTCCTTACTAAACTCAGGATCATATTCCGATTTCCAAACATTTTCTCCTAACAATATAGGTGAAACTAATAATATCTTCGATTGCGGTGATATTGATTTTACCTGTCCGATAAGCTGCTCAACACCTTTACCTATCACCTCTGCCGATGCTCCGTAAACCTTTTTACAATCATTTGTACCTAGCATAACAATTACGAAATCTAATGGCGCATGACTTTCCAAAAGAATAGGAAGAAGTTCGACTCCTCGTCTTCCATTTCTTAATTCATCCTGAAAGACAGTCGTTCTTCCACACAATCCTTCTTCCACAATTGTTGCTTCAGCTGCTAACTTTCTCTGTAATATCCCTGTCCATCTAATATCTTCTCCATATCTGCCAATACCTGTGGGAATATATCCATATGTATTGGAGTCTCCAAAACATAATATCCTTTTCATTTATTTCATCTTCTTTCACAATTTTTCTTGATTTATTTAAAAATTATCATAATTTTTCTCCATTGTATAATTCCTATATCCTCTAAACCGTTATAGACATTTCCTATATCTAAAGGCTATAAGAACAGAACAAAGAATTAAAGTTAAAAAGCGCACCACCACGGTGCGCTTTCTCACTTCTATATCTTATTGTTTTCTCGAATTATGCAGTAAACCCATTTTCATCTCATAGTAAGCAGGTGTCATATCCATGTAGTGTCTGTGTGGATTGACAAATCGCTGCTCCTCTTCCCAAATCTCTTCCTCAAGCTGACGTGTTACATATGCACGAATCTCTTCAAGAGTCGGAAGCTCGTATACGCGCTTACCATTTTCAAATATCTTCATCTGCAAAGGCTTAGCAGTACAATCTGTAAAGTACAAATTTCTCCAAGGCATCTCAGGGTCAACAAAGCGGAACTCCTTTGCTAAATCTACCTCTTCCTCAGCAGTTGCAAGTAAATCTGCCTTTGCCTTACCATTTGCATCATAAATTCGATAAACCTTCTTCAAGCCAGGGTTCGTAATCTTCTCTACGTTACCAGAAATCTTAATACGAGGTTCAAATACTCCATCCTTCTCTACTGCTGCAATCTTATAAACCGCTCCAAGAAGTGAAATATTGTCATCAGAATACTCACTGGATGCTCCTGTAATCAATCTCTCACCAACTCCATAGCTGTCAATCCTTGCCTTCTGATTGTTCAAGGAAGTAATTGTGTACTCATCCAAACTGTTCGATACGATAATCTTACAATCCTCTAAGCCCGCTTCATCTAGCATCTTCCTTGTCCTAATAGATAGATATGCAAGGTCTCCGCTATCAATACGAACACCCTTTAAGCGTTTGCCCATTGGCTCTAAGACTTCCTTGGCTACCTTAATCGCATTTGGAATACCCGACTTCAGGGTATCATAAGTATCAACAAGCAATACAGTATTGTCAGGGTAGTTTTCAGCATAATGCTTGAACGCTTCATATTCATCCTGATAATACATTACCCAGCTGTGTGCCATAGTTCCACTTACAGGAATGCCAAACATCTGACCTGCCAGTACAGTTGCCGTACCTGATGCACCACCAATATAAGAAGCTCTCGCTCCATACACCGCCGCATCCATATTATGAGCACGTCTGGCTCCAAAATCCGATACCGCCTTTCCAGCTGCTGCTTTCACAATTCGTCTCGTCTTCGTAGCAACAAGTGACTGATGATTTACTAACGCAAGAATCGCCGTTTCCACTAACTGCGCATCAATCAGCGGTGCAACTACCGTAATAATCGGTTCATTGGGATACATTACAGTTCCTTCAGGAAATGCATAAATATCTCCCGAGAACTTGAAATTCTCCAAATAAATTAAAAAATCCGCTGTAAAAGTATTCAATGAACGCAGATACTCTATATCTTCTTTCGAAAAATGCAAATCCTCAATATACTCTATAATCTGCTCCAATCCTGCAAAAATTGCAAAGCCGCCTCTATCAGGATTCCTTCTATAAAATACATCAAAAGCTACCTTTACCTGCTTATCTCCATCATTAAAATATCCATTTGCCATGGTTAACTCATACAAATCCATCACCATGGAAAGATTTCTGTTACTTGACTGTCTCATATCGTCAACCTTGTCCTTTCAATGACAAATCCTATAATACCTTATCCAAATAATTAGAATATATGTAAAATGCCTTATCGCCCAATATAACCTTTGACCAGCCATTATTGCCAACACCCGTTCTATAAATCATATCACCAGGATTCAGCTTCAACACGATGGTAGACGGATCTTCTGTACTTGGCACAGTTCTTACATTAACTATAGTGTTAGGTGTTACAACATCTAATACTTCTGTATATTGTACGCAATCTGTTGCTTTAACATGCGGTGCTCCACTTGGATCCTTAGGCTGTGCAATCTCTGTATAATCAAAGTATGAAAGGTTCATATCAACCTCTTCATCAATTCCTGCAATTCTCGCTTTACAACTATACTGCCAAATAGAATAAATCCCATCGTACTCTGGTGACACAGTCTGCGGAAACGGAAACTTCGGATAATATGCCAGCCAAATCTTATACTTTGTCTGCAATGCCGTAGCATTCCAATCCCTATTATCAGTTAATGAATTTTTAGAAGAATAGAACATAGGTGTATAACCTCTAGCCGCAATTGTATCCATAAAGGTAATTGCCAGAGCTGTTCTCTGGTCCTTTGTCAAACTATAATGTCTGCTGGATTTCTTCTCATATCCCTCACAATCATATGCTACAGGATATGTAATACTATACTTATCAATTAAATTGGCAACCCAGGTTGCTTCTTCCACTGCCTCTACCGCGTTTATTGCAGTTGAAAAGAAATAAACACCCGTTTTAATCCCTACTCTGTTAGCCTCCTGCAAATTATATCTTGCATATGGATCTTCTGTTAGTATTCCTGTTGTCTGTGTTCTGTATCCAACACGAATAATTGCAAACTGTACGCCTGCTGCTTTCACCTGATCCCAGTCAATCTCTCCCTGATATCTGGAAACATCAATACCAATGGCCGGTGTTGCCACCTCTACTGGTGCTGCCTGCACCTGCATAGGTGTCATTAATGCTGTCAATGCCATCGCTGCCGCTAATACCATAGAGGCAATTCTTTTTGTAATCTTCTTTTCTGTCTTCATTCGCTACCCTTTCACTTTCACAATAACTATTCAGAACCCATTCGCATGGTTCTTTCATATTACTATTCAGAACCCATTCGCAAAATCGTGCTTCGCACTTTCCTTTTGCTCATGTGGTTACACCACCATATAAATTTATGAAAACAGTCCTCTGTAAGCAAGCTTACTCGGCCTGTATTTCATAAATTTGCATGGTTCTGAATAGTAACATTTTACAGCTTTTTTCCATATTGGTAAAGTAATAATCAGTAATATTTATGTTAACCTACTTTTTTCTACTCTCAAAGAAAATAAACTGATTGATAGAATCTAAAATATCTTTAAAATCATCCCTTGGTGCAAGCTCCACATATCTTTGTAAAAGCTCGTTCTCCTGCGAACGGAATCTACCATAGAAAATATCAAATAAGTTATGCCCCCTCATATAGATTCTGATCTCCTCCATATGAGCCTTCACATCCTCTATCGTTTCCAAATCGTGCCCAAGGACTTCCCGCAGCTTTTTTCCGCTCTTGATTCGATGCAGATATTCCTTCCACTTTTCCAAGAATATTCGATAAAAGGCTTCTTCTGACTTGACCACACCAAGCTGTGCCATAATCTTAGGATTCAGGAAATAATTTTCAAACGAATAATACCTCAATATCAAAACATTCTTCGACAATACCTTAGGAAGCTTATCAATATCCTCATGGCTACGCTCCTCATAATATTTACAAAGCTGACGTTTCAACTCCTCTGCATCCTTACCATCTCCGTCACGAATCATAATAAACTGGTCTCTTAAATACACCTGATTCATGTATTTAAGATTGGCATATGTCTTGATATTTGTGCAGCTATTCGTCGTAATAATTGCCACTCTCGATAACTGTCCCTGCTCATCATATACCTCTGAATAATACTTCTTCAATAGCAGCGGCAAACGGCTCTTATCCTGCTTTCCTTCTACGATGAACACGAAGTTTACGTTCATCAAATCATTTGCCGTATATCCCAAGTCATCTAATATGACACTTATGTCAGTCTTTTCTCTAAGCATTGGATTACCGTTTCTATCCAATACCATCTGACGAATCTGTTTACTGTTAAAGTTAGGCAGTAAATTCGGCGAATGCGTCGAAAAAATAACCTGATGCTTTTTAGACAACCTATAAAGAATCTCTCCTGTCGTCTTCTGTGAGGTCGGATGCAGGAAAATTTCAGGATCCTCTATCATAATCAGACTCGGCATCTGACCAGCCTCTTCCGTATAAGCCTCTAATAACGAAAGCATATAGATACTTCTCATACCTTTACTCATACGTTCAATCGGTCTTGTAACCTTCTGTGCAGGCTGATATAACTCTGTCGTTACATTCAACATACTTTCCACATTACGATTCATGGAAAATAAAATTTGCTCCTGACCACCATTTTTACGAAATTTCTCATTCACACGCTTTGAAAAGCTGTCAAGATTGAGCTGATACAGCTTATAATCCAATAGCCTTGCTGTTTCCATTGCCGTAAGCTCCTGCGGTGTCTTCTGATTCAACAAACCAATGCAGGAAAAGCACTTTGTACAGGTCTTCGCTTTACTGAAAATACAGCTGTTATTACGCATATTCTTAAGCTGTTCATCCTCCTGAAGAGTTAAAAGCTCATCCTGAAACTGCGCTAAATCACGCTCAGCATCAATATAGTAAATCTTTGGAAACACCTCTTTAATATAAGGATTATTCTTCTTAAAGCCATCCTCATAACGTATCTTTCCATCACGATTAGCAACAAAGGTAAAATGTAGCGCACCATTCTGAAAGGACGGTAGCTTTTTCTCAAATTCTGCTTTCCATGCATCCAGCTTTCGATACTTGCTAATACATCCGCTTTGCTGTAGCTTGACCAAATCTTCTTCCTGATAGGAAACAGTTACTTCAACCTCTATATTAGAACCCGCTTCATCAAAGTCCTCTGGCTTAATCTGATAGTCACCACCCACAGCGCGAATCGCATCCAACACTGTAGTCTTGCCCGTATTATTCTGTCCTACAAGAATCAATGCATTTTCGATATTCTTAATTTTGATTTCCTGAATTGATTTAAAGTGCGCAATGCGCAAGGCTGTAATTCGCATGACGTTTCCTTTCTGTGAAATTTTTTATCATTCCTACCTTATATTCTAACAATTTCCCAATATTATGTCTACGCAAAAAGGACGTTGTATATAAAACACAACGTCCTCTCATAGTTCAATTAGATTTTCTCTACACCAATTGTAGCGTTCTCGCCGTTTACGTTCCATTCCTTAGAGTTTGCACATGTGCCCTCTACGAATGCATCTGCAAGAACCTTCTCACCGATTGCATTTTCATTCTTAGCTACTACGTCAGCAATCTTTGCATTACCACTTAAGTATACCTTAATATGGTCCATAACCTCGAAGTCTGAATCCTTACGCATAGTCTGAATCTTGCTGATTACCTCATATACGAAGCCTTCCTCGATTAACTCTTCTGTAAGGTTAGTGTCTAATACAACAGTCGCTACATTATCAGCCTCTGTTACATAGCCTTCCTTCTTAGCGATATCGATTAATAAGTCTTCCTCAGCAAGCTTAACCTCTACGCCATCTACATCAAATGCAATAAAGCCGTTTGCCTTAAGCTCATCCATAGCAGAATTGCCATCGATAGAAGCAAGAGTCTTCTGGATACCGCCAAGCTGCTTACCATACTTAGGTCCTACTGTTCTAAGCTGTGGCTTGAAGGTATAAGATGTAAACTCTCTTACATCATCTGTAAATACGACATTCTTAACATTCAACTCTTCACGGATAATTTCCTGATAGAACTCATCTAATGTGAATGGAGCCTTAATAAACATATTACCAATAGGCTGACGATTCTTGATGTTTGCTGTATTTCTACAAGCACGACCCATAACAACTGCCTTAAGAACATTCTCCATGTCCTCTTCAAGCTTTGTGTCAATCCATGCTTCACTTACCTCAGGGAAATCACATAAGTGAATACTCTCAGGTGCGCTCTTATCAATGCTGCATACTAAGTTTCTATAGATATCCTCTGTCATGAAAGGAATCATAGGTGCTGCTGCCTTAGCGATTGTAACAAGTGCTGTGTAAAGTGTCATGTAAGCATTAATCTTATCCTGCTCCATACCCTTTGCCCAGAAACGCTCACGTCCGCGTCTTACATACCAGTTGCTCATCTCATCCACGAAGGAATCTAATGCTCTTGCTGCCTCAGGGATTCTGTAGTTATCTAAGTTGTCATCTACAGCCTTAACAACTGAGTTGAGCTTAGATAATAACCACTTATCCATTACAGGAAGCTGATCATAATCTAATGTATACTTTGTTGCATCGAAGTTATCAATGTTTGCATACAGTACGAAGAATGCATAAGTATTCCATAATGTACCCATGAACTTACGCTGTCCTTCCTGAACTGCCTTACCATGGAAACGGTTAGGAAGCCATGGAGCTGAGTTAATATAGAAGTACCAACGAATTGCATCTGCACCATATGTCTCTAATGCTTCAAATGGGTCAACTGCATTTCCCTTAGACTTAGACATCTTCTGTCCGTTCTCATCCTGTACATGACCTAATACGATAACATTCTCATAAGGAGCCTTGTTAAATAACAATGTAGACTCTGCCATCAGAGAATGAAACCATCCACGAGTCTGGTCAACAGCCTCTGAAATGAACTGTGCAGGGAACTGTGACTCAAATAACTCCTTATTCTCAAATGGATAATGATGCTGTGCAAATGGCATAGCTCCTGAGTCGAACCAGCAATCAAGAACCTCTGGTACACGACGCATAGTCTTACCACACTTAGGACATGGATATGTCACTTCATCAATGTATGGTCTGTGAAGCTCT
>JAFUKJ010000023.1 GCA_017467805.1 Lachnospiraceae bacterium | reverse complement strand
GGACATAAGTAAGCGCATGGTTAACATTGACTATGCGTTTTCTTTCATATAAAATATAGAGGGTGAACAGGAAACACAGTTGTGTATTCCGTTAAACCCACTAAAATCAAGTGGTGCAGAGGTAGGGCTACATTTTATGGATGAGCCTACCAATGATTTGGATATTAGAACACTAACCATCTTAGAGGATTACCTTGACAGCTTTGATGGCATTGTGATTACGGTTTCCCATGACCGTTATTTCCTTGATAGGACAGTAAGACGAATCTTCGCTTTTGAAGGAAATGGTGTGATTCGCCAGTATGAAGGTGGCTACACGGATTATCAGGCAAGAAAGCAGGAGGAAGAAGGCTTTTCAGGAGAGAACAGTACTAAGAATAGTGGTAAGAGTACTAATGGCATTGAGGCTGAAAACACGGAAGTCAAGAGTCTTAAGACTGTTAAGAATCGTCAGGATAAGTTGAAATTCTCCTATAAGGAGCAGAAGGAATACGAGACGATTGAGGATGATATTGCCTCTTTGGAAGAGAAGCTGGAACAACTGGATAAGGATATCACAGCCAATGCCAGAGATTTTGTAAAGCTTGCTGAACTGACAAAGCAGAAGGAGGAAGCAGAAGCTTTGTTAGAGGAAAAGATGGATAGATGGATGTATTTGCAGGATTTGGCAGAGCAGATTGAGGCGCAGAAAAATAAATAACAGACGATATAAAAAGCACGGGGTGACAAATAAATGTCCACCGTGCTTTTGTCAGCGTTGATGGCAGAATTACCTACCCGATTTTATTGAATTGAAATGCCTTAAAGTCCTCAGGAATCTCCTGCGTAAAGGACATTGCATCACCTGTGACTGGATGAAAGAATTCCAGTCGGTAGGAGTGCAAAGCCTGCCTTTGTATATGAGTAAAGTCAGGGTGATAAAGAAAATCACCAGGTAAAGGATGACCAATAGCCTTCATATGCACTCGGATTTGATGAGTTCTTCCTGTTTTCAGATGAATCTCCAGTAAGGAGTAGTCATTGGTATACGCAATACGTTTATAATGTGTGATTGCTTTCTCGCCTTTTTCATAATCAATACAGCGTTCTATAACGGAACCTTCTTTACGGGCAATGGGTAAATCAATCGTCCCTTCTTCGGGAGTAATACCTGTAACAACAGCCTGGTAGGTACGATGAATTTGTCGGTTCAGCTGCTGACCTGACAGAACGGCACTGCTAAGCATATTTTTTGCAATCAGTACAAGACCTGAGGTGTCACGGTCGAGTCGATTCACACATCTGAAAACAAAACCACCTGTTATTGAACTGCTACAAAGATACTTATAATAATATGCGCAATAGTTTGCAAGGGTATCCTCGTGATGTCCCATGGAGGGATGAACAGGGAGACTGGCAGGCTTATTTACTAGAAGAATGTCCTCATCCTCATAGACAATCATTTGTCGAAAGGCTTCTGAAGAAATCGCTGTAGGCGGAATATTCTCCGAACTTTGTTCCTCTATGATATGCACCTCTAATACGTCACCAATGGACAGTTTTGTATTTACATAGCTCCAGATACCATTTAAGAGAATGGATTCTGGAGTTTTCTTTAAATGAACCATAAGAGGATGCGAGAAGCCCTGTTGCTTTAAAAAGGCGCCAATTGTCAAATGATTACAGGTGCTATTTATAATTGAATCATCAATATGATAGGTTAACGTTCGATTCATGGTGACTCCTTTGTATTATGCTTCGTAGTTCTTAGTCCAATAAGCCGTCTCGCGAAGCGTGGCGGTGTTTGGTGCTTACAGTGTACCTTAGTGCCTCGACAACTGCAAGTGGAAGGAAATAAATTGTTAATGGATAAATTTAGATATTTTTAATATTCTTTTCATAATATTGTAGTTGTGTAGAGAGACAATGTGAGATAAAATGTTAGAGTACGAACAGTTCGAGTGCGAACTATTTTGCGATATGTGGCGAGACAAACAGGAGGTGTGACAAGGGTGAGAGATAAGCCCCAAAAGCTAGGCCATTCTATACGGCAATTAAATACTGCTTTTAAGAGACGCTTTATGAAAGAGGGTACAGAGGCAGGAATTGATGAAGTGACGATTATGCATGGCTGGATTATGGGATATTTGGAACACAATACGCATAGGGACATTTATCAAAAGACGATAGAGGCAGATTTTTCCATGGGCAAATCCACGGTAACCAGTATTGTTAAGCTGATGGAACAGAAGGGTTACATCAGGCGTGAAGCAGTACCTGGAGATGCGAGATTGAAGAAAATTGTGCTGACTGAGGAAGGAAAACAGATGTCCACACTGTGCAAAAGTACCTTAGACCAGATTGATACAAGTATGCTACAGGGGATACCATCAGAGGAGATAGATATCTTTTTCTCAGTAGCAGACAGGATACATAGGAATCTGGAACATGGAATGGAAGCATGAGGAGAATGAAAAAGAAAGGAAGAAAAACAGTATGCTAAAGACATTAGGCGCACAGATTAAGGAATTTAAGAAGGATTCCTTCATTACGCCAGTTTTTATGATTCTGGAAGTAATCATGGAAATGATTATACCGCTTCTGATGGCATCGTTAATTGATTACGGTGTAAATGCAGGAGATATGAATCATATTTTGAAGACTGGCGGAATTATGATTGTGGTTGCACTGGTAGGCTTATTTGCAGGTATTATGGGAGCAAAATATGGTGCCAGGGCGTCTACAGGATTTGCTAGAAATTTAAGAAAGGCGATGTTTGAGAACATTCAGACGTTTTCGTTTGCAAATATTGATAAGTATTCATCATCCAGTTTGATTACGCGTTTAACAACAGATGTTACCAATATTCAGAACGCTTATCAGATGATGCTTAGAATGGCATTTAGAGCACCTATTTCTATGATTGTCGCAATGGTGATGGCATTCAGTATCAATGCAAAGCTGGCTAGTGTTTATTTAATAGCGGTTGCTATTTTAGCAGTGGCAATTGGAATCATTATGCCAAGAGCAAATAAATACTTTAAACAAATGTTTGAAAAGTATGATGCATTGAACAACAGTGTGCAGGAAAATGTCTCTGCAATTCGTGTTGTTAAGGCGTATGTAAGAGAAGAGTATGAAAAGAAGAAGTTTGGAAAGGCATCTGAAGATATTTATGATATGTCTGTCCGTGCAGAGAAGCTTATTATTTTAAATAGTCCATTGATGCAGTTTACTTCCTATGCTTGTATTCTTTTGATATCATGGCTCGGCGCACAGATGATTGTAGCAGAAGGCTTAACGACAGGTGAGTTGATGAGCTTATTAACCTACTGTATGAATATTTTAATGAATATCATGATGGTATCTATGATATTTGTTATGCTTACAATGAGTTATGCTGCTGCAAAGCGTATTGCTGAGGTACTTAATGAAAAGTCAGACTTGCAGAATCCTGAGAATCCGATTATGGAAGTATCAGATGGAAGCATTGAGTTCAAGGATGTACTGTTCTCATATGGCGAGGCTGATAAGGCAGTGCTAAGAGATGTTAATTTGAAGATTAATACAGGAGATACAGTTGGAATTATAGGTGGTACAGGTAGTTCGAAGTCCAGTCTGGTGAATCTGATTAGCCGTCTTTATGATGTTACATCAGGAGAGCTTCTTGTAGGCGGTCATAATGTTAAGGAGTACGACATGGAGGTGCTTCGTAATGAGGTAGCCGTTGTGTTGCAGAAGAATGTATTGTTCAGCGGTACGATATTAGAGAACCTCAGATGGGGTAATAAAGAGGCAACTGAGGAAGAATGCAGAAGAGCCTGTGAGCTTGCCTGTGCAGATGAGTTCATTCAGAGAATGCCTGAGAAATACAATACCTATATTGAGCAGGGCGGTACCAATGTTTCAGGCGGACAGAAGCAGAGACTTTGTATTGCCAGAGCTTTGTTAAAGAAGCCTAAGATTTTGATTTTGGATGACAGTACAAGTGCAGTAGATACAGCTACAGATGCCAAGATTAGAAAAGCATTTGCAGAGGAGATTCCAAACACCACAAAGCTGATTATCGCACAGAGAGTCAGTAGCGTGCAGCATGCGGATAAGATTATTGTTATGGACCACGGAAGAATCAGTGCCGTAGGAACGCATGATGAGTTATTAATAACGAGTGATATTTATAAAGAGGTATTCGAATCCCAGACACAAGGCAGCGGAGACTTTGATGAGAACGGAGGTGACAATTAATGGCAAATGAAAGACCAATGAACGGACCAAAGCCAGGCGGACCACCACCAGGAGGGCCAGGTGGAAGAGGACCAAGAGGGCCAAGACCGAAGGTTGAGAATCCAGGTAAGCTGTTCAAGCGTTTGATGGGGTATATCTTTAAAGAATATAAGCTACAGTTAATCATCGTAGTATTTTGTATTTTCTTTGGTGTATTTGCAAGCTTACAGGGAACTATGTTTACGCAGACCTTAATCGATGAGTATATCATGCCATTGATTGGCGCACAGAATCCTGATTTCTCCAAGCTGGCATCAGCGATTATAAGAGTAGGAATTATTTATGCAATGGGTGCATTGTCTACCTATCTGTATAACAGACTTATGATATTTGTCAGCCAGGGAACCTTGAAGGACATTCGAAATGAAATGTTCCAAAAGATGCAGTCGTTACCAATTAAGTATTTTGATACGCATGCGCATGGTGATATTATGTCCACTTATACAAATGATATTGATACTCTTCGTCAGATGATTAGCCAGAGTATGCCGCAGCTTTTGAATAGTGCAATTACCATCATAGGTGTTCTTGCAAGTATGATATATCTGAGTGTTCCACTGACACTGGTAACATTGGTGATGGTATTCGTAATGCTGTTTGTAACGAAGAATGCAATTGGTTTATCAGGAGGATATTTCGTAAAACAACAGAAGGCGCTTGGTGAAGTGAACGGATACATTGAGGAAATGATGGAAGGACAGAAGGTAGTTAAGGTATTCTGTCATGAGGAAGAGAGTAAGGAACGCTTTAATAAGTTAAATGATGAACTTTTTGACAGTGCATATAATGCCAACCAGTTTGGTAATATGTTAGGACCAATTAATGCACAGCTTGGAAATGTCAGCTATGTAATCTGCGCCTGTGTAGGCGGTTTGCTGGCATTAAATGGTGTAGGCGGTCTGACACTTGGTGGTCTTGCAAGCTTCCTGTCTTTGAATAAGAGCTTCAATATGCCAATTAACCAGATTAGCCAGCAGTTCAACAGTATTATCATGGCACTTGCAGGTGCGGACAGAATCTTCAAGCTTATTGATGAAGAACCTGAGAAGGATGAGGGCTATGTTACGCTTGTAAACGCTGAAATTGTGAATGGTGAAATCAAGGAAACAAAGAAGAGAACTCATATCTGGGCTTGGAAGCATTATCATAAGGATTCAGATACTACAACTTATACATTACTTGAGGGTAGAGTTGAGTTCGATGATGTGGACTTTGGCTATACGGATGAGAAGATGGTTTTGCATAATATTGAGATGTTTGCAGAGCCTGGACAGAAGATTGCCTTTGTTGGTTCGACAGGTGCAGGTAAGACAACGATTACGAATCTGATTAACCGCTTTTACGATATTCAGGATGGTAAGATTCGTTATGACGGCATTAACATCAATAAGATTAAGAAGAGCGACTTAAGACGTTCTCTTGGAATCGTATTGCAGGATACTCATTTATTTACTGCAACAGTAAAAGAAAACATCTGTTATGGTAAACTGGACGCGACAGATGAAGAGGTATATGCAGCAGCAAAGCTTGCGAACGCCCATGAGTTTATAGAGCACTTACCACAGGGTTATGATACATTGCTGACTGGTGATGGTGCAAACTTAAGTCAGGGACAGCGTCAGCTGCTTGCAATTGCCAGAGCAGCGATAGCAGACCCGCCAGCACTGATATTGGATGAGGCGACCAGCTCAATTGATACAAGAACAGAGAAGATTATTCAGGATGGTATGGATAAGCTGATGAGCGGAAGAACTACCTTTGTTATTGCGCATAGATTATCAACAGTTAAGAATAGTAACTGTATTATGGTTCTTGAGCAAGGAAGAATTATCGAGCGCGGAACTCATGATGAATTAATTGAGAAGCAGGGTAAGTACTACCAGCTTTATACAGGAAATGCAATCGCACAGCCTGAGGGCTGATATTAAGAAGATTTTACAAAACGTAGGCAGATTCGTATTGAATCCTGCTTACGTTTTTTTTATAATGAACTTGTACAACAACTGGAAAGGGCAGGTAATATATATGGATAAGGATAAAATAACACTCACTATCGCAAAACAGAAAAATATTGCATTGATTGCACATGATAGTAAGAAAAGAGAATTGATTCAGTGGTGTGAGGACAATAAGGATATTTTAAAGCAGCATTTCTTATGTGGAACAGGTACAACAGCCCGCATGATTACAGAGGTAACAGGACTTCCTGTCAGAGGCTATAACAGTGGTCCCCTTGGTGGTGACCAGCAGATTGGTGCAAAGATTGTAGAGGGAAGAGTAGATTTCGTAATTTTCTTCTCAGACCCGCTTGCAGCACAGCCACACGACCCTGATGTGAAGGCGTTACTTAGAATTGCGCAGGTATATGATATTCCGATTGCGAATAATAAGGCGACAGCAGATTTCCTGATTACATCTAAGTACATGAATGAAGAGTATTCTCATGATGTTTTAAACTTCCAGAGAAATATAGAAATGAGAGCAAAAACATTATAATTTGCCATACATAATTATGCTAAACGCAAAATTGAATTAAAAAATGCAGACAATTACTTGCTAACACGCTATTTTACTGTTAAAATAGAAATAGAACTATGGCAAGTCATAGGATAATTCCTAATCTGAAAGACTAATCACACCCTAGTGCTTTGCCAAAACCAGTGCAAATAGTGGGGTGAATAGAATGGCTTTTTCAAAAGGAAAGAGAATTGAAGATGAAACAAGTGCAAGAATTATAGACTTAGCAGTCAATATAGGCTGTAAGGAGGGTCCTGATGCCTTAACGGTTACAAGAATTTGTAAAGAGCTTAACTGTGACAGAAGGGTGATTTATAATCGTTTCCGTGATGTGGACGAGATTGCGATGTTCGTTGCAAACAGATGTAACAGCGAGTTGCTTAAGGTGGCAAGAGCGGCAATGTCAGAGGATGCATCTTATTTTGATAACTTCATGACCTTTATTCAGGCTATTTTTGATTATATCTATGAGAGAAATGCATATTTTCAGCATTACACAGCATGTTTTCAGGTAATAGATGAGCGCATAGAGAATGAGATTTTGCATGATATTTGCGAACTGATAGAGGAAGGCAAGACCAAGGGTGCGGTAAAGGCAGATGTGGACAGTAAGGCGGCATCTGAGGATATCTGGTTTATTCTAGTAGGTATTGCGTCGATTCTTACAAATAGAGCAAATTACAAGTATCAGGAGGGCAAGAAGACCATGATGTATGGTGTTCAGGCGATTTGCTCGGCGTTGAAGGCGTAATTAATTTAATGAAATATTTGTGAACATATTTAAGTTCATTGAAAATTATGGTAATATAGCTTATCAGGATGAAAACTGGTAAGCTATTTCATTTTACAGGGTATTATTTATGAAAAAATGGGTTACGAAGCATGGCATAACTGTTATTCGCTTGGAATTGGGGCGTTGTAACTGTTATATCATTAAGACAGAGAAGGAAAATTGGTTAATAGATGCAGGAACAATCCGTAGCAGGAAGAAGCTATTGAAGCAGTTGCAGGATTGCTATGTATCAACAATTGATGGCGTGATACTGACACATGCACACATTAATCATGTGGAGAATGTAGCGTGGATAGCAGAGCGTTATCAGTGTCCTGTGTATGTGCATGACAGTGAGCTGCATTTTGTGCAGACGGGAGACTGTCTGGTACCGAAGGCAGCAAAGGGGTATCTGACTTTTGCAGAGAAATTGTTGAGGGAAGCACCTTTCTTGAACAAATATCCTGCTTGCAGGGATGCAAAGGCGATTACATTTGACGAGCCAATCATATGGGATGAACATATCAGACTGATAGAGACTCCAGGACATTCGGAGGGAAGTGTGAGCGTTATCGTGGACGATGAACTGGCACTGGTAGGTGATGCCATGAGTAAGCGGGCATTTTTCGGTGTGAATCAGCTATGGGCGAATCAGCCAGGCCTGGTGGAGGTAACATGGAAGAAGCTCTTGCAGGAGCCTTGTCAATGGTACATACCTTCTCATGGAAGACCGATTTCCAGACGTCAGGTTGAGAGGAAGTTGAAATAAGGGCTTGCATTATTTGTCATTTTCGGATATGATAACAGACAGGTACACGACTGGCGGAAACAGAGTAATCTGTGTAGGAGTAACCTACAGGGAGTGACCATAGTATAGAACAGCCGACCGCCTGGGCAACATTAGTAAAATGTGCCTGGGTGGTTTTTTTATGTCGATTTCCGCAACCACTTGGAGCAGTTAACAAATGGAGGTAAAGAAAATGGAAATGATTTCATTAGCAAACGAGTTACAGGCAAACGCATACCCTGGCAGAGGTATTGTAATCGGTAAGACACCAGATGGAAAGAAGGCAGCTATCGCTTACTTTATCATGGGTAGAAGCGAGAACAGCAGAAACCGTGTATTCGTAGAGGAAGGACAGGGAATCCGTACACAGGCATTTGACCCTTCTAAGTTAAGCGACCCAAGCTTAATTATCTATGCACCTGTTCGCGTACTTGGTAACAAGACAATCGTTACAAACGGCGACCAGACAGATACAATTTATGATTTAATGGATGAGCAGATGACTTTCGAGCAGGCTCTTCGTACAAGAGAGTTCGAGCCAGATGCTCCTAACTATACACCTAGAATTTCAGGTATTCTTCATATTGAAAAGGGTGCTTATAACTATGCAATGTCTATCTTAAAGAGCAACAATGGTAATCCAGATGCATGCAACAGATATACATTTGCTTACTCTAACCCTGTAGCAGGCGAGGGACATTTCATTCATACATATAAGTGCGATGGCAATCCACTTCCAAGCTTCGAGGGAGAGCCTAAGTTAGTTGCAATTCCTAACGATATGGATGAATTTGCAAACACAGTATGGAATAGCTTGAATGAAGAGAATAAGGTTTCTCTTTTCATTAGATACATTGATATCGCAACAGGCGAGTATGAGACAAAGATTTTCAACAAGAACGCTTAATCAAAAGGAGTTTTAAGATGAAAGAATTAGAATTAAAGTATGGTTGTAACCCAAATCAGAAGCCTTCTAAGATTTTTATGAAGGAAGGCGAGCTTCCAATCGAGGTATTAAATGGTAAGCCAGGATATATTAACTTTTTAGATGCATTTAATGGCTGGCAGCTTGTTAAGGAGCTTAAGAAGGCAACTGGTCTTCCAGCAGCAACTTCTTTCAAGCATGTATCACCAGAAGGTGCAGCAGTAGGTCTTCCTTTAACAGAGGTAGAGAGAAAGATTTACTGGGTTGATGATATGGGCGAGCTTTCACCACTTGCAAATGCTTACGCAAGAGCAAGAGGTGCAGACAGAATGTCTTCATTCGGTGATTTCATGGCATTGTCAGATGTATGTGATGTTGCAACAGCTAACATCATCAAGAGAGAGGTATCTGATGGTGTTATCGCTCCTGGATATGAGCCAGAGGCATTAGAGATTCTTAAGGCTAAGAAGAAGGGTAACTACGCAGTTATTAAGATTGACCCTGAGTATGTTCCAAATCCTGTAGAGTACAAGGATGTATATGGTGTAACTTTCGAGCAGGGAAGAAATGAGCTTGTAATCAACGAAGAGTTATTCAGCAATATGGTAACAGAGAATAAGGAGATTCCTGAGTCAGCTAAGATTGACCTTGCAATCGCTATGATTACCTTAAAGTATACACAGTCTAACTCAGTATGCTACGCTAAGGGCGGACAGGCAATCGGTATCGGTGCTGGTCAGCAGTCTCGTATCCACTGTACAAGACTTGCAGGCAGCAAGGCTGATAACTGGTTCTTACGCCAGAATCCAAAGGTATTGAATCTTCCATTCAAGGAGAAGATTGGTCGTGCAGACAGAGATAATACAATCGACGTTTACATGAGCGATGATTATATGGATGTTCTTGCAGATGGTACATGGGAGAACTTCTTTACAGAGAAGCCTGAGGTATTCACAAGAGAAGAGAAGAGAGCATGGCTTGACCAGATGACAGATGTTGCACTTGGTTCAGATGCATTCTTCCCATTCGGTGATAATGTAGAACGCGCACACAGAAGCGGTGTTAAGTATATCGCACAGCCAGGCGGTTCTATCAGAGATGACAATGTTATCGAGACATGTAACAAGTACAATATGGCAATGTGCTTCACAGGAATTCGTTTATTCCATCACTAAGACGAATAATAAAAGCCCCGAGTTTTGCTCGGGGCTTTGTTGCGCTAAATTCGGGTTTGTCAAAGTTTACGACAAGAACTTACTGTGTGTTTTGCGGTACTGATGCGGGGTAATGTTGTAGGCAGCCTGGAAGCTTCGAAAGAAGGTTCGCGGGCTGGTAAAGCCTGCATCAAAGGCAATATCCGTAACGGACTTATTCGTAGTCGTCAGAAGCTTCTCTGCATAGTCGAGGCGCCTTGCTGTAACATAGGCAGGGAAAGAGGTATGCAGCTTATTCGAGAATATCTGCGACAGATAGAACTTGCTGATACCAAGCTTCTTGGCAGTTGTTTCCAATGATAAATCCTCCAAAAAGTGCTTATCAAGATAAATCAAAATCTGTTCGCAGATATTTCTGTCAGAACAGTTTCCACGACTAATCAATGGAATATAGGAAAACATATCCGTAAGAAGAATCGTCAAATAGCTCTTTGTGTAGAGAAGATTAGGCGATAAATCCTTCTGCTCATTTACAATCTTCATCGTATCGGAAATAATCGGATGTGATGGAAGCATATCTATATCAGGCATATCAGCGGTAGCAGGCATATTCTTGGAAAGAGAAATCAGCCAGGATAATGCATTGCGTCCATGCTCGGAAATATTGGCAATATTCAAAATAGGATTCTGCGGTATGTATTCGGTGAAGGCTTTTCTAAAATCCTGCAGAAAATCAACATCAAACACCATAAGCAATACACGGCTGGTCTTTGGTGTATGCAAAGAGTGAATCTTATCAGGGAAGGTAATGGAAATATCGCCTTCCTTCAAATGATATACATCCTCCTCAAACATAATATCTAATGCGCCTGAAACAACAAACATAATCTCTACCTGACGATGCAGATGCGCAGGATAGGTATTGTCATTTGATAAAAAGCTGCTAAAAGATTCTACTCGTGACTGGTAAAAAAAGTTCATAAAATCATACCTCTCGTGTAATGCAATCAGATGCATAGCATCTATAACAATTTTATACCATATTTTACACGATTTTGTCACTTTTATAAAAGCTATTTCACAATAAATGGCATAAAATAATGAGAATATGGCGACAAAATCGGTGATGACTTTGGTAAAATCATGTGGTAAAGTAGTATGTAAGCGGTTACAATGCAATAAATTACATAGCAATAAATTACATAGCAAATTAAAGTGTGATAGAAAAGAAAGGCCGAAGAGAAATGATACGAAATTATAAGACATGGAATGCAGATAATGGGGATGGAACCTATACCAATCCGATTCTTTATACAGATTATTCAGACCCTGATGTGTGTAGAGTTGGAGAGGATTACTTTATGGTGGCTTCAAGCTTCTGTAATGCACCAGGATTACCTGTATTGCATTCCAAGGATTTGGTGAATTGGAAAGTAATCAGCTATGCAATAGATAAGGTACCTGGAGAGCAGTTTGACAAGCCAAGACATGGCTGTGGAGTATGGGCGCCTGCAATCCGTTACCATGAGGGAGAGTTTATCATTTTCTTCCCAATGCCTGACGAAGGTATCTATGTGGTAAAGACAAAGGACCCTTGGGGTAAATGGGATGAGCCGACCTGCCTGTATGAAGGTAAGGGCTGGATAGACCCGTGTCCTTTCTGGGATGATGACGGAAAGGCTTATATGGTATCTGCGTTTGCCAAGAGTCGAATCGGTTTTAAGAGTATATTGAATCTTTGTGAGATTACACCTGATTGTTTGCAGATGAAGGATGAAGGTAAGTATATCTTTGATGGAACTAAGGAGAATCAGGAAACAATCGAAGGTCCTAAGCTGTATAAGAGAAATGACTATTATTATATCTTTGCTCCTGCAGGTGGTGTGAAGCAAGGTTGGCAGACAGTTCTTAGAAGTAAAAATATTTGGGGGCCGTATGAATATAGAGATGTAATGCTGCAGAAGGATACTGAGGTAAATGGACCGCATCAGGGCGCGTGGATAGATACACCAGACGGCGAGGACTGGTTCATTCATTTTCAGGATGTGTATGCAGCAGGCAGAATCATACATTTACAGCCAATGCGCTGGGTAGATGACTGGCCTGTGATTGGCGAGTACGAAGAGGGCGAGCAGGCAGGTAAGCCTGTAGCTACATGGACAAAGCCAAATGTAGGCGGCAACTTCGAGGCAGTAAGCCCTGCGGCAGAGGATGACTTTGCTACAGAGACTTTAGGCTTACAGTGGCAGTGGAATGCCAATCCGAAGGAGGGCTGGTATACACTTGATACAGCGAAGCAGGAGTTGGTATTGCATGCAGTAAAGAGAGAGGCGGATTCTATTACCAATGTTCCTAATCTTTTGTTACAGAAGTGGAGTATGCCTGAGTGCTGCGCAGTGACAAAGCTGGATTTGTCTGAGCTTTGCGACGGTGATGTGGCAGGTATGATGAGTATGGGAATGACTTATGCTGCTCTTGGCGTAGAAAGGGCAGAAGGTAAGAACCGCTTATGCGTGATTCATGGCGAGCAGAAGTTTAGCAATGAGCGTGCAACTTCGATTGATACCTATGATTTGATGGAAGAAATAGCGGGCAACGAGATTTATCTCGCAAACATTGTTCGTAAGGTTCCTTCCACAGAGTATAATAGTGAAGGTCCATATACCTTCCCGATTCCAGCAGAGGAGATTAGTCTTGCATACAGCTTGGATGGCGTGAATTATAAGGAGATGATTTCTTATCCTTCCAAGGCAGGCAGATGGGTTGGCGTAAAGCATGGTATGTTCTGCTATCATGAAGGTGATGGCAAGGCAGGGCAGGCGAGATTTGCTTATTTTAAGTATACAGAGAATGTGATTTAGAGTTTGAAAGGAATGCGGTGACGTGTTCCTTTTTATTGGATTGAAGTTAAATAGTATATCTGTTTATGTTCGGTTGAATTTAAATTCGGTTGAGCCATGCACAGATGGACCGAATTGACTGCTGGGAGCTTGCTCACAGGCAGGCATATTCGTGTTCAGATGTATACGGCGAAGCCGTACATGAGGAAGTAGCCCGTAGGGCGAATTCCGAATGTAGCATGGTGTCACCTATCACTATTATCTAGAGAATTACGTATTTTGGTGTACCACAGCAGTTTTACGCTCTCCTGTACACCCTTTTTGCTGTAATACAAGCATATCTGGTGTACCACAGCAGTTTTACGCTCTCCTGTACACCCTTTTTGCTGTAATACAAGCATATCTGGTGTACTACAGCATGTTTTTGTTCTGCTGTACACCATTTTAGCCGATTAAATAGTAGTATAACAAAGGTCAAAGTACTTATAAACAGATTCAACTATCTATACGTACCGCACAAACCTTGTTAGCGCATGCGCCTGAGTAGTCAGACATTCCCAAATGTGACATATGAGGTACCGGCAAAATAATTTAAGCACAAGATATCGAAAACTAGTAAAACCGATATCCTATGCTCGATAAAAGTGTTTCTGTACCTAAAAATCTTATTTAATGGATATAAAATACCTAGATTCGAGGTACCACGACAGGATTTTCGTTACAGTACCTCGCAGGCATTATCAATATACAAATATAAGAACGAAATCATGAGTTAAAGCACCTGTGTATAGAATTAATTCATTCTAATTCAATACCTTAAGCTTGGCT
>JAFUKJ010000022.1 GCA_017467805.1 Lachnospiraceae bacterium | reverse complement strand
GTATTCGAAGTGACGAAGTCAGTATTGGAGTTACCAAGCGACATTTATCGTAAGGCTGAGATGGCGGAGAAACTCCAGCAGGAGTTGGAGGAGCGAGAGATACTGTATACGCAGCGAGAGGAAGAGTTCAGTCAACGAGAGAAAGAGTTTAAGCTGCAGATAGCACAGTTAGAAGCGCAGCTTGCGATGAAGAATGCTTAAGATGTGAAAATAGTATGGCGGAGCTTATGGCTCCGCTGTTTTTACATTTCGAGTTGCAATTTACTAATGGCTATCTTATGCTGATAATAAGCAAAATGGAAAAGTGCTATGTTGGAGGTATAAATGAAATTTTCAAATAATGCAATGAGCGCAATTTTGTTATGCTCTCATATAGGTATAAGCAGCGAAGATAGTGTTAAGCCATTTTCTTTGGGAGAGTGGAGTGGTTTTATAGACAAGGTACTTGAAGCAAAGTGCGAGCCAAGCGTAATATTGCAGGAAAATACAGGCGTTCTGCAGGAAATGAATTATACAGAGGAACAGATTAAGCGTATTCAAAAGCTAATATCCAGAGCGGTAGCTTTTGAGTTAGATAATCTGGCCAAAAAGGGAATTAATGTAGTGACGCAGTTTGATTCGGATTATCCGATATTATTAAAACGAAGATTAAAAAGAAAGACACCGCCAGTGCTATTTTATGTGGGAAATATAGATCTTGCAAAAAAGATAGGAATTGTTATTGTGGGCTCAAGAAATGTTGATGAAGATGGAATGGCGTTTACGAAAAAATTAGTGGAAAGGCATCGAAAGAGAAATTGATTGTTTATTCAGGAGGAGCAAGAGGGGTTGACACAATTTCAGAGAAAACAGCGATTGAGTTAGGGAGTGCAGTTGTGTCTTTTGTGGTGGCATCTGATTATAATGAAGGCGGGACATGGGCTGGAGCGACAGAAGCTCTTCGCAATGAGTGGACAAAGGTCTTAGTATGGGAACACCCCGATTATAATGGAAATCTAAAATTAATTGAAAAGGGTGCAAAACCATATAGCTTATCAGATGAAAAAATATATGATATTATAACTAGAAAAGAAAATGTATATGAGCAAATAGATTTTTTTAATATGAAGAATAGTGCTTTAGTTTGTGAAGATAAAGCGGGATATTATGCAAATGATAAAGCAGAAGTATAATGTAATAGGAAAGTGGGACAACATATGAAAAAATATACAATAGCCGTAGCTGGTATTGGCTACGTTGGTTTATCAAACAGTATTTTATTGGCACAGAATAATCATGTAATTGCGACAGATATTTCCGAGGAACGTGTGGAGATGATTAACAGGCGTATTTCACCGCTTGCAGATGCAGAGATAGAGGATTATTTGGCAAATCATGTATTGGATTTGACTGCGACGACAGATGCTGCTACAGCATATAAAGAGGCAGATTATATTATTATTGCGACACCGACTAATTATGATCCACAGAGGAATTTTTTTGATACCTCTTCGGTGGAAACCGTAATTGAAATGGCTACCAAAGTGAATCCGCAGGCCGTAATTATCATTAAGTCTACAGTTCCTGTAGGATATACCCAGCAGGTTTGTGAGAAATTTCATAATCAGAGAATTCTTTTTTCGCCTGAGTTCTTAAGAGAAGGACGGGCTTTATATGATAATCTTTATCCAAGCAGAATTATTGTAGGCAGACCATCAGCGGATGAGGAGCTTGTGGCAGCAGGAAAGATATTTATTGATTTATTAAAGCAGGGAGCGTTAAAGCAGGACATTCCTGTAGTGGAGATGGAGCGGACAGAGGCAGAGGCTGTTAAGCTTTTTGCAAATACTTATCTGGCTCTTCGCGTGAGCTATTTTAATGAGTTGGATACCTATGCGGAGATGCGTGGGCTTGATACTAAGAATATTATCGAGGGTGTATGTCTGGACCCTCGTATTGGTGAGCATTATAATAATCCATCCTTTGGCTATGGTGGCTATTGCCTGCCTAAGGATACTAAGCAGTTGTTGGCGAATTATAACGATGTTCCGCAGAATATTATGGGAGCCATTGTGGATGCGAATAGGACTAGAAAGGATTTTATTGCAGACCGTGTCTTGGATATGGCTGGATATTATGCAGAGAATAGTTCATGGGATGCTGATAAGGAGAAGGAAGTTGTTATTGGCGTATATCGTTTGACCATGAAGGCAAACTCCGATAATTTCAGGCAGAGTTCTATTCAGGGCGTTATGAAGCGTATTAAGTCGAGAGGTGCAAGAGTGATTATTTATGAGCCGACTCTTGAGGATGGAACAACTTTCTACGGCAGTAAGGTTGTGAATGACTTGGCAGAGTTTAAGAAGCAGAGTCAGGCGATTATTGCGAACCGATATGACAGCATTTTGGATGATGTGAAGGATAAGGTATATACGAGGGATATTTTTAGCAGAGATTAGTGACTATGAGGTAAAGCATGACAATAGATGAATTATTCAAACAAAAATTTCCAACAATAACAGATACACAGAGGGTATTCTGCCCATATCGTATTTGCCCATTGGGGGCGCATGTGGACCATCAGCTTGGCAGAGTAACAGGGTTTGCCATTGATAAGGGAGTAGAGATGGTATTTACCCCGACGGATGATGGAACGGTTGAGGTGTATAGCTGTAATTATCCAGGAGTAGCGCAGTTTTCGCTTGATGATGAGATGACCCGTGAGTTTGTATGGGGTGATTTTATCAAGGGTGCGATAGTGACTTTAAGACAGAAGTACAGTATTACCCGTGGTATCAAAGGTGTGATTCGTGGTGAATTGCCAGTTGGTGGCTTATCATCCTCAGCGGCGGTAATTATCACATATATGCAGGCTCTTTGTAGTGCGAATAATATTACAATGTCTCAACTGGATATGGTTAAGACTGCGCAGGCAGAAGAAAGAGATTACATTGGGGTCAATGTCGGCAAGCTTGACCAGAGCTGTGAGATTTACTCACGTAAGGATAAGCTGTTATTCTTAGATACACTGGATGATTCTACGGAGCTTGTGCAGGCAGGAGAGAATATGCCTCCGTATGAGTTTGCAATCATTTTTTCAGGCGTAGAGCGTAAGCTGGCAGGTTCTGCATATAATACTCGTGTGGACGAGTGTAAGAGTGCGGCATATGCTATGATGGCGTATGCGGGTATGGATTACGGTAAGTTTGAGGAAGCTCATTTGCGAGACGTGCCTGTTGGTATCTATTATGAGTATCAGGACAAGATGCCAATTAGCTGGAGTAAGCGTGCGAAGCATTTTTATGAGGAGAATGCTCGTGTGATTAAGGGCGTTGAAGCATGGCGTCAGGGGGATTTGGAGACCTTTGGCAAGCTGGTATTTGAGTCTGGCTATAGCTCCATTCATGTATATGAGACTGGTTCGAGGGAGCTTAGTGCTTTGTATGAGATTATGCGAGAATGCGATGGTATCTATGGAGGCAGATTTTCAGGGGCAGGTTTTAACGGGTGCTCTATGGCGATTGTGAATCCCGCTAAGAAGGAGCAGATTACAGAGTTTATTACGAAAAAGTATTTGGAACGTTTCCCGGAGCTAAAGGATACCTTTGCGATATGTTATTGTAAGTCAACAGATGGAGTGAAGTTTTTATGATATGTTTAGTATTAGCAGCAGGCTATGCCACAAGATTATATCCGCTGACAGAGAATTTTCCCAAGCCTTTATTAGAGGTTGGTGGAAAGAGTATTTTGGATAGAATATTAGAGGATGTGGATGCAACAGTAGATATTTCTAAGTATGTGATTGTGAGTAATCATAAGTTTATTACGCATTTTGAAGAATGGAAAGAGAAGTGCAGGTTAAACAAAGAGGTTATTATAGTAGATGATGGTTCTGTTTGTAATGAGAATCGGCTTGGCGCTGTGAGGGATTTGTCGCTAGCAATTCATGAGGTTGGAATTGACGAAGACCTTATGGTATTAGCAGGTGACAATTTGCTTGATTTCTCTCTTGGTTCATTTGCGGAATATTTCAATACTAAGAAAGCAACCTGTGTCATGCGCCATTATGAGCCTTCAATTGAGAAGCTTCGTAAGACTGGTGTTGCAGAGATTGATGAGACGGATAGAGTGGTAGCTATGACAGAGAAGCCACAGGAGCCTAAGAGTCACTGGGCGATACCCCCGTTTTACATCTATGCAAAGGATGATTTGGGCTTAATTGATAAAGCGTTAGAGAGTGGCTGCAGCGCGGATGCACCAGGCGGATTGATTATGTGGCTATGCCAGAATTATCCTGTGTATGCTTTTGAGATGCCTGGCAAACGTTATGATATCGGTACTCGCAAGGATTACGATGAGATTGTAGCAAGTTGGAAATGATAGAATAAGATGATTAGAAGATGGTTATAATAGTGATATCATAGATATGACATAATATTCTGACAATATTGATAAAATTCTGAAAATAAAATATAATGATACATATAATAAAGAACTGGAGAGAGAAGCATGAAGCGAGGTATTATTTGTTTCGGAATGATGTTTTTGAGTATGGTCGTTATATTTATGTTGTCACATCAGTCGGGTGCAGGTTCTATTGCTCTGACAGAGAGAATTGCGTCTATATTAGATATTGAGAAAATGGCGGGATACAAGAACTTGTCGACAAGACCGCTGTTTCTTGGGTTGAGTCTGCGTTCATATGGACATGCTGTATTATATGCAGGATTTGGTGTTGTGGTATTCTTGTTTTGTGGAGGGCTGACAAAGAAGCAGCACACAAGAATATTGCTATCCATTTTGATTTGCTTGATATTCAGTCTTTTGGATGAATTCCATCAGACCTTCGTTCCTGGAAGAGATTGTGAACTGAAGGATTTGATTATGGATGCGGTAGGATATTTGAGTACCATTTTGATTTGTGCCTTTGTACATGGATTAAGGTATTTGCAGTTTTATATGAATAAGAGAGAACAACCCGTCAGTTGACGGGTTGTTTGACTTTTCATTTCATTTGTTATATATAGTATAGTGTGTGAAAAATAACATAAGAGGAGAGCAATATGACAAAACAATCTATAGATTTATCTGGAAAGACAATATTAATAACAGGTGTAGCAGGATTTATCGGTTCGAACCTTGCTAAGAGATTATTGGCAGAGTATCCGACGGCAAAGATTATTGGAATTGATAATATGAATGACTATTACGATGTTTCTTTAAAAGAGCATAGATTAGAGGAGTTAAACGCAAAGACTGCATTTTCATTTGTGAAAGGAAGTATTGCAGATAAAGCGTTGCTTTTTCAGCTTTTTGAAGAGAATAAGCCACAGGTGGTAGTGAATCTTGCTGCTCAGGCAGGTGTGCGCTATTCGATTACGAATCCCGATGCCTATATAGAGTCTAATATGATAGGATTTTATAATATTTTAGAGGTGTGCAGATATTTTCCTGTGGAGCATCTGGTATATGCGTCAAGCTCCAGTGTATATGGCTCCAATGCCAAGATTCCTTATTCTACAGATGATAAGGTGGATAACCCTGTATCCTTATATGCGGCGACGAAGAAGTCTAATGAGCTGATGGCACATGCGTATTCAAAGCTGTATGATATTCCGTCGACAGGACTTAGATTCTTTACAGTGTACGGACCTGCGGGAAGACCTGATATGGCGTATTTTGGATTTACGGACAAGCTTCGTGCAGGTAAGACGATTCAGATTTTTAACTATGGAAATTGTAAGAGAGATTTTACTTATATAGATGATATTGTAGAAGGTATTGTTCGTGTAATGCAGAAGGCACCAGCCTGTGCAAAGGGAGAGGATGGCTTGCCGATTCCACCATACGCTGTATATAATATCGGTAATAATCAGCCAGAGAATCTGTTGGATTTTGTAGATATTCTGCAGCAGGAGCTGATGGCAGCAGGGGTACTGCCTGCAGATTATGATTTCGAGGCGCATAAGGAGTTAGTGCCGATGCAGCCAGGAGATGTGCCGATTACTTATGCGGATACATCGGCATTAGAGAGAGATTATGGCTTTAAGCCATCTACGAGTCTTCGAGATGGTTTGCGTAAGTTCGCGCAGTGGTATGCAGGGTACTACCATTTGCGTCGATAATCCCCAGGGGTCATGCCCTCCACCTTTTTAAACATTCTGGTGAAGTAGCGTGCATCCTCTACGCCGATTTCGGAAGCGACCTTCTCAATTGGCATATCAGAGAAGCGCAGAAGCTGCTTGGCATGAGTGATACGCACCTGTAGGAGATAGTTATTGATGGAAACTCCAAACTGTTCCTTGAAGATGCGTGTAAGATAGAATTTATTAATATAAAAACGTTCAGAAAGATCGTCCAAAGAGATTCGTTCCTGGTAATGTTCATCAAGAAAGGTACGAAGCTCCTGGAGGTCTTTCTTTTTGCGTGAGTTTGCGGTATGGCTGTCAGGGTGCCAGCTTTCTTCCATAAGTACTGTCAAAAGTGAGGTCAATTTTTCGCAAATCTGCATATCTCTGATGTATGAGTCGGAAGAGGCGATTTCGAAAAGCTCCGCAAGAAGCTCAGTCATTTTGCCAGCGCGCATGGCAGAAAAACAGCATTCTCCGCCACGCTCTAAGTATTTCTCATAGATTCCCTTTACAGAATTACCGTAGAAATGCACCCAGCGAAGAGACCATAGGTCTGGTGAAGACTGGTGACTATATGGCAGATGACAGTCAATAAAGGCACAGTCTCCTGACTTCATTTCATAGCTGTCTTTTCCATAGGTCAGTGTTCCTGAGCCTTGCTCGACGATAAAAAAGAGATAGGAGTTCAAGCCTTCACGTTTACTGATATGTGGCTTTTGGGCGGTCAATGACCCTGTTTCCTGCAAATATATTAAGTTTGTTTTAGCAAAATTGGAAGGTGTATAGATGATTCGATTGGAAGCAACGGTGCTGCCACTGAATAAGGATACTGCCATGATAATTTTCCCCGTCTTTCTTCATCAAGTTGAAAACAAATTATAAATTAAGCTTAGATGAATCAAAATAAAAAGTCAATATAATCCACAAATATAACAAGATTAACCCTAACAAATGAATGAAAACTTGGATATACTAAGTAAGATGGCAAAACGCAGAGGCGTGATGCGGAATGTGCAGAAAGTGCAAGTAAAGCAAAATAAATTATAGAATAATTGATAGAAAGGTCAGGAATACAACTATGAAGAAAGCATTAATTACAGGAATAACAGGGCAGGACGGCTCTTATTTAGCAGAGTTTTTATTGGAAAAGGGATATGAGGTACATGGAATTACACGCCGTGCTTCTATTTCGAATACAGCAAGAATTGACCATTTGATTGCCAAGAATGCAATTACATTACATGATGGTGATTTATCAGATTCTTCTTCATTAATTCGAATTATCAATTTAGTGCAGCCTGATGAGATATATAATCTTGCAGCACAGTCACATGTACAGGTTTCCTTTGATGTACCTGAGTATTCGGGAGATGTGGATGCTATCGGTGTATTGCGTATCTTAGAGGCTATAAGGATATTAGGATTGACTAAGAAGACAAGGTTCTATCAGGCTTCGACTTCTGAGTTATACGGTAAGGTAGAAGAGGTGCCGCAGAGAGAGACAACACCTTTCCACCCATACAGCCCATATGCGATTGCAAAGCAGTATGGCTTTTGGATGACAAAGGAGTACCGTGAGGCATATGGTATGTTTGCAGTGAATGGTATTCTTTTCAATCATGAATCTGAGAGAAGAGGTGAGAATTTCGTTACCAGAAAGATTACATTGGCGGCAGGTCGTATTGCAGAGGGCTTACAGGACCACTTAGAGCTTGGTAACATGGATTCTCTTCGTGACTGGGGCTATGCAAAGGACTATGTAGAGTGTATGTGGTTAATCTTACAGCAGGACACTCCTGATGATTTCGTTATCGCTACAGGCGAACAGCATACAGTTAGAGATTTTACAGAGAAGGCTTTTGCAGCAAATGGCATTGAACTTCGCTGGGAAGGTACTGGCATTGACGAGAAGGGCTATGATGCCAAGACAGGTAAGATGTTGGTATGTGTAAACGAGAAGTGGTATCGTCCGACTGATGTGGATAATCTCTGGGGAGACCCTACAAAGGCAAAGACTGTACTTGGCTGGAATCCACAGAAGACAAGCTATGAGCAGTTGGTTGAGATTATGGCTAAGCATGATAGAGAATTAGCAAAGCGTGAAGCGAAGCTTGCAAGATAAAAGTGCTTATAGACTTGTAGAATAGAAGGGATATTAATATCATGATGGAAAAAAATGCAAAGATATATGTAGCAGGACACCGTGGAATGGTTGGTTCTGCAATCATTCGTGAGTTAGAGCGTCAGGGCTATACGAATATTATTACAAGGACACATGCTGAGCTTGATTTGACACGTCAGGATGCTGTAGAGGCATTCTTTGCCGAAGAGAAGCCTGAGTATGTATTTCTAGCAGCAGCCAAGGTTGGCGGTATAGTTGCCAATCAGAGTGCGCTGGCAGATTTTATGTATGAGAATATGATTTTGGAGATGAATGTGATTCATTCTGCTTGGAAGAATGGTTGTAAGAAGCTTGAGTTTTTAGGTTCTTCCTGCATTTATCCCCGTATGGCTCCACAGCCTATGAAGGAGAGCTGTCTTCTGACATCAGAGCTTGAGAAGACCAATGAGGCTTATGCTTTGGCTAAGATTTCGGGTTTGAAGTATTGTGAGTTTCTGAATACACAGTATGGAACTGATTATATTTCTGTAATGCCGACGAATCTTTACGGACCAAATGACAACTATCATCCAACACACAGCCATGTACTGCCTGCGTTGATTCGCCGTTTCCACGAGGCGAAGGAGCAGGGACTTTCAACAGTTACCTGCTGGGGAGACGGAAGTCCGTTAAGAGAGTTTTTATATGTAGATGATTTGGCAAATCTGTGCGTATTCCTGATGAATCATTACAGTGGTAATGAAACTGTGAATGCAGGTACAGGTAAGGAAGTAACGATAAAGGAGTTAACACAGCTGGTTGCCAAGGTGATAGGCTATGAGGGAGAGATTTTATGGGATACCTCTAAGCCAAACGGTACACCTAGAAAGCTTTTAGATGTTTCTAAGAGCGCAGCACTTGGCTGGACCTATAAGACTGAGCTGGAGGATGGTATTCGTCTGGCTTATGAAGATTTTCTGAACAATCCAATGAGAGCCGAGAGGTAGGAGAAAGCAGTATGGCAAATTCAATTATACCTTTATTTTTATCACAGTCGTATCAGGATGCATGGGCGGATTATATGCGCGCCATGACAGTTCCTAACTTTTCTAAGTGGGATTATGTGATATTGACAGCATCAAATGAGCAGCAGGCTGAAGGGTTCAGAATGCAGATTGAGGAGCGTCTTAACGCTGGGTTCTTACCGAAGGGAACACATTTTGCAGTACTCCCTGACCCTGATGGAAAGCGTGTGGGAAGCGGTGGAGCGACTTTAAATGTTATTCGCTACATTGCGGAACAGACGGGAAAGTCTGCTGAGAATGCCTTTGAGGGGCTTCGCATTCTGGTAATTCACAGCGGTGGTGACAGCAAGAGAGTACCGCAGTATTCGGCGTTAGGAAAGCTGTTTTCGCCAGTACCTCATGAGCTTCCGAATGGACGAGCTTCTACTTTGTTTGACGAATTTATGATTGCAATGGCGAGTGTACCTTCCCGTATCCGTGAAGGTATGCTTTTGCTGTCTGGAGATGTGCTGCTGCTGTTTAATCCTTTGTTAATTGATTATTCAGGGGAGGGAGCGGCTGCGATTTCCTTCAAGGAGCATGTAGAGACTGGTAAGAATCATGGTGTATTTTTGTCAGGAGAGGATGGCAATGTAGCACAGTTTTTACATAAGCAGACTGTAGAAACTTTGAAGGCAAAGGGTGCAGTAAATCAGCAGGAATGTGTGGATATTGATACAGGAGCGGTTATTTTCTCGACTAAGATGCTGCAGGCATTATATAGTCTGATTTCGGAGAATGGACAGTTTAGTAAGGAAGCATATGACAGATATGTAAATGATATAGTTCGTTTATCCTTATATGGTGACTTTTTCTTCCCGTTGGCATCAGATTCGACTTTAGAAGCATTTTATCTGGAGAAGCCTGAGGGCGACTATTCCCCTGCACTGACGGAGGCAAGAACGAAGGTATGGGAAGTATTGCGCCCATTTAGAATGAAGCTTTTAAGACTGGCACCTACAAGATTTATCCATTTTGGAACGACAAGAGAGATTATGCATCTGATGTCGGAGGACATTGAGCAGTATAGTTATCTTGGTTGGAACAAGTGTGCAGGCAGCAGTATTGAGCAGGAAAGAGCAGCGGGCTACAACAGCGTGTTATCAAGCGGAGCGGAGTGTGGTAAGAATTGCTATCTTGAAGTGAGTGTGGTTCATCCAAACGCAGTGTTAGGTGATAATGTTTTATTGTCCTATGTAGATATTGAGAATGAGACGATTCCTTCGGATGTTGTATTGCATGGCTTGAAGCAGAAGGATGGCTGTTTTGTGGCACGAATCTATGGTATTTTGGATAATCCGAAGGAATATTTAGAGGACGGCTGCAGCTTTCTTGGAAGTACCTTAAAGGATTTTATATTAGATAATAAGATAGATTTAGATGAGATATGGGATACATCGGAGCATTCCTTGTGGCAGGCAAAGCTTTATCCTGCTTGTGATACGATTCGTGAAGCCGTTGCGGCTGCATTGAATCTGTATGAGTTAGTGCAGGGAAGAGGCAATTTGGAGGAATGGTTAAAGAGCAGAAGAGTGAGTCTTTGTGCAGGCTTTAATCAGGCTGATTCCAAGGCCTTGATAGCATGGGATAAGCGAATGAGTGAGTTTGTACAGATGGACAAGATTGCAAAGCTTATTGATGCGGGAAGACCAGTGAGTGAAGCGTTAGATTTGCTTAAGGGTAAGACTTTAACAAAGATTCAGAGAGAATGGCTGGCACAGCAGCTTTCCGTTGTAGATTATGGTAAGGCTGCAAGATTGCATTATTATATTGGAAGTGCGCTTGGAGATGCAGAGGGCGAGGAGCAGATTACAGAGTGTTTTAAGGTAATCGGACAATCCATTTTGCAGAATAATTTGGAAAAATTAGAAGTCAATAAGAATTGCCATATTGTATGTGACGAGCATACGGTACAGCTTCCGCTTCGAGTGAATTGGGGCGGTGGCTGGAGTGATACGCCGCCATATTGTAATGAACACGGCGGTACAGTATTAAATGCGGCGATTATGCTGGATGGAAAGCTTCCTGTTGAGGTAACGTTAAAGCGGCTGGATGAGAAGAAGATTGTATTTGAGAGCCGTGATATGGATATTCACGGTGAGTTTCATGGAATTAATGCATTACAGTCAGTTGGTGACCCTTATGACCCGTTTGTGCTACAGAAGGCGGCACTTCTTGCTTGTGGAATTATTCCGTCACAAGGAGGTGACCTGGAGAAGATACTGACAGCACTTGGCGGCGGTTTTTCAATGGATACAGAGGTAACAGATGTTCCAAAGGGAAGCGGACTTGGTACCAGTAGTATTCTGGCTGCTGCGTGCGTAAAGGCACTCTTTGAGTTTATGGGTATCGAGCATACACAGGATGATTTGTATAGCCATGTACTGTGTATGGAGCAGATTATGTCCACAGGAGGCGGCTGGCAGGACCAGGTAGGCGGCTTAAGTAATGGAGTAAAGTATATTACAACCATGCCTGGGCTGACACAGGAGATTAAGGTACAGCAGATAGAGATTCCGCAGGAAGCATGGCAGGAATTACAGGAGCGTTTTGCACTGATTTACACAGGTCAAAGGCGTCTTGCACGTAATCTTCTGCGTGATGTGGTTGGGAGATATATTGGTAATGAGCCTGATGCGCTTTATGCACTAAATGAGATTCAGCGTGTAGCAGCTCTGATGCGTTTTGAATTGGAGAGAGGACATGTTGATGATTTTGCAAAGCTTTTGTCAGAGCATTGGGAGCTTTCCAAGAAGCTGGACAGCGGTAGTACCAATACACTGATTGACCAGATTTTCAATGCGGTAGACGATTTGATTGACGGTAGAATGATTTGCGGTGCAGGCGGCGGTGGATTCCTTCAGGTAATATTAAAAAAGGGGATTACGGCAAAGGATGTGCATGACAGGCTTAAAAGTGTATTTCAGGACAGCACAATTGATGTGTGGGACTGTAGGTTGATTTAGGAGAATTGATATGAATATTATTTTATTATCAGGCGGAAGTGGTAAGAGATTATGGCCATTGTCTAATGAGGTACGCTCAAAACAATTTATAAAGCTGTTTAAAGGGGAACAAATGGAGTCCATGGTACAGCGTGTGTACAGACAGATAAAGACGGTGGATACAGAAGCTAAGGTAACGATTGCGACTAGTAAGTCCCAGGTGAGTGCGATTCGTAATCAGTTAGGAGACGATGTTTCTATTTGTGTGGAACCTCACAGAAGAGATACTTTTCCTGCAATTGTTCTGGCAGCGGTGTACCTTAATGAGGTACAGGGCATTTCTGCGGAGGAGTGTGTTACGGTATGTCCTGTGGATCCGTTTGTAGAGAATACTTATTACGAGACAATTGCCTTGCTGGAAAAGGCTGCTGTGGAGTCGGATTGCAATCTGACACTGATGGGAATTGAACCTACTTATCCGAGTGAGAAATATGGATATATTATTCCTGAAAGTAATGACAGGGTTAGCAGGGTTTTGGCGTTTAAAGAGAAACCAGATAAGGAAACGGCAGGCAGTTATATCGAGCAGGGAGCGCTTTGGAATGCGGGCGTATTTACATTTCGTCTGGGATATTTAATAGAAATTGCGCATCGAATGATTGAGTTTACCGACTATCAGGATTTGTATGAGAAATATGACACTCTGGAAAAGATAAGCTTTGACTATGCAGTAGTCGAGAAGGAGTCAAAGATTCAGGTGGTGCGATATGCTGGTAACTGGAAGGATGTTGGTACATGGAATATGATGACCGAAGTTATGTCTGAGCCAACCATCGGTAATGTTACATTGGATGATACCTGTCAGAATACTCATGTAGTAAATGAACTGGATATTCCTGTGCTTTGCATGGGTTGTAAGGATATGGTAGTTGCAGTAAGTAATGACGGTATTCTGGTAGCTGATAAGGAGCAAAGCTCCTATATGAAGCCCTATGTGGATAAGCTGGGCGGTATTATTATGTATGCAGAGAAGTCATGGGGAAGCTATACGGTTATTGATGTTCAGCCAGAGTCTTACACGATTAAGGTGAACCTAAAGCCTGGTCATCAGATGAAGTATCATAGTCATTATTACAGAGATGAGGTTTGGACTGTGGTAGCAGGTAGAGGACGTGTGGTAATTGATGGCGCTTCCAGAAGAGTAAAGGCTGGGGATGTCGTAACACTTCCTGCTGAGAGTAAGCATACGATAATAGCTGAGACAGACCTGCATATCATAGAGGTACAGATGGGACAGGACATCACAGTAGAGGATAAGGTTGTTCATGCTATGGAATAAAGAAAGAGAAGGGATGTGTTTCCCTTCTTTTTTTGCGTTGCGGCATTGTGTGAAAAGTGTTATGCTTGAATTATGTAAATATAATGTCGTATTGTGGGAATTAAAGGGAGCGTATGTATTGAGAAGAGTGAAGAGATTTTTGATTTTTAGTGGTATATTAGGATTTGCCTGCATGGTAACAGCATGTGCAAAGCAGGTTGATAATACAAATATTTTGAAGGGAATGGAAGCGATAGAGGCATTAGATTACAATGGTGCTTTAGAAGCTTTTGATACAGCAGAACTCTATGAAGAGGATTTGCAGCTTATCTACAGAGGTGAGGGAATTGCCAACATGGGACTTGGTAATTATCAGGAAGCTGTGGATTGTTTTCTAATGTCTATCAAGGAGGCAGACGGTCAGGTAACAGGATTGGAGTTTGATACGAACTATTATCTGGCATCTGCCTATTATAAGTTGAACAATTATGAAGCCGCGAAAGAGATATATGATGCAATATTGGGCTTGGATGCCAAGTCGGTAGATGCGTATTTTCTGCGTGGCTGCTGCTATTTACAGCAGGGGGATTTTGATTCTGCGCTGGCAGATTTTGAGCAGGCATTTTCTTTAGAACCTGAGAATATTGATTTGGTAGCGGATGCATTTATTGAGTTACAGGCAGCAGGCTATGAGGCGGAAGGTCTGGAATATGTGAAGGAGTTTATGTCTAAGGAGAATAAACGTCTGACAGATTCAGAGAAGGGAACCTTATATTACTATCTCGGAGATTATGAGAATGCCAGAATCTATCTGGATGGAGCATTGACCAGTGGTGATGCTGAGGTTTCATTGATTCTTGGACAAACCTATGAAAAGCTTGGCGACAGGAACTATGCAGTAGTAGTATATAGCACTTATTTGGAGTCGAATCCTGCGAATGCAGCGATTTACAATAGCTTGGGAGTCTGTCTGATGCAGCAGGAGAAGTATGAGGAGGCACTTGCAGCATTTGAGGCTGGTATCACATTGAATGATGTGGCGCAGCAGCAGACACTTTGGTTTAATCGAATTGTTGCAAATGAGTATCTTGGTAATTTTGCACAAGCCAAGTCTTTTATGCAGGAGTATCTAAAGTACTATCCTGATGACGCTAAAGCATTGAGAGAGTGGGATTTTCTGTGTACCAGATAAAATTTTAAATTGGTACTTGCAAACGCAATATATTGTGTAAAACACCAAATAGCAACAAACATCTAGTACGCTTAATTGACTTTAAGATTTTCATCTGCTAATATTAAAATAATGAATTATTGGAAGTATTTATGTTAATTAGGCAATGATTCATGGATTATATGGGGGTAGCCGCGCAAGTGGTAAGGGAAGGAGTTTTATAATGTTAAATGTGATTAAAAGGGATGGTCAGCAATCTCAGTTCAATTTGAGCAAGATTAGTGACGCGATTATTAAGGCATTTGACGCAACAGAGGTACAGTATACACAGGATATTGTGGATTTACTGGCTCTGAGAGTTACTGCAGACATGCAGACGAAGGTAAAAGAGGGAAGCATTAACGTTGAAGAGATTCAGGACAGTGTAGAGAAGGTTTTGGAACAGGCAGGATATGCAGAGGCAGCCAAGGCTTTTATCTTATATCGTAAGCAACGTGAGAAAATGCGTAATATGAAATCAACTATCCTTGATTATAAGGAGGTTGTGAACAGCTATGTAAAGGTGGAGGACTGGAGAGTTAAGGAGAACTCAACAGTTACATATTCCGTAGGTGGATTGATTTTATCGAATTCAGGTGCGGTTACAGCCAACTACTGGTTATCAGAGATTTATGATGAGGAGATTGCAGAGGCACATAAGAACGCAGACATTCATATCCATGATTTGTCCATGCTGACAGGCTATTGTGCAGGCTGGTCCCTTAAGCAGTTGATTACAGAGGGACTTGGAGGAATCACAGGTAAGATTACTTCAGCTCCAGCAAAACATTTGTCAGTGCTTTGTAATCAGATGGTTAACTTCTTGGGAATCATGCAGAATGAGTGGGCTGGTGCGCAGGCATTTTCTTCATTTGATACATATTTGGCACCTTTTGTTAAGGTGGACAACCTTTCCTATGCAGAGGTTAAGAAGTGCATTGAGGCATTTATTTATGGTGTGAATACTCCAAGCCGTTGGGGTACACAGGCACCATTTAGTAATATTACTTTGGACTGGACAGTTCCAAATGACTTGGCAGAGCTTCCTGCTATCGTAGGTGGTAAGGAGATGGATTTCTGCTATAAGGATTGTAAGAAGGAAATGGATATGGTCAATAAGGCATTTATCCAGACGATGATTGAAGGCGATGCTAACGGCAGAGGCTTCCAGTATCCGATTCCTACTTATTCGATTACAAAGGACTTTGACTGGTCTGATACAGAGAATAATCGTTTATTATTTGAAATGACATCTAAGTATGGTACACCATATTTCTCTAACTATATTAATTCAGATATGGAGCCATCCGATGTCAGAAGTATGTGCTGTCGTCTTCGTCTTGACCTTAGAGAGCTTCGTAAGAAGACTGGTGGTTTCTTTGGTTCAGGCGAGAGTACAGGAAGTGTGGGCGTTGTTACGATTAATATGCCTCGTATTGCTTATCAGGCAGCAGATGTAGAGGACTTTTACAAGCGTCTTGACAGAATGATGGATATTTCAGCACGTTCTCTTAAGATTAAGAGAAATGTTATTACAAAGCTTTTAAATGAAGGCTTATATCCATATACAAAGCGTTATCTTGGCACCTTTGACAACCATTTCTCAACGATTGGTTTGATTGGTATGAATGAGGTTGGTCTTAACGCAAAGTGGCTTGGTAAGGATATGACTCATGAGGAGACACAGAAGTTTACACAGGATGTCTTGAATCATATGCGTGAGCGTCTCTCAGATTATCAGGAGAAGTATGGAGACTTGTATAATCTTGAGGCTACTCCTGCTGAGAGTACTACCTACAGACTTGCAAAGCATGACAGAGCAAAGTGGCCTGATATTAAGACAGCAGGACATGAGGGAGATAAGCCATATTATACGAACTCTTCTCATTTACCAGTTGATTATACAGTGGATATCTTTGAAGCACTGGATATTCAGGATGAGTTACAGACACTGTACACATCAGGTACTGTATTCCATGCATTCTTGGGCGAGAAGCTTCCTGACTGGAAGGCAGCAGCGAACCTGGTGAAGACGATAGCTGATAACTATAAGTTACCATATTATACACTTTCACCTACTTATTCTATCTGTAAGGAGCATGGCTATCTCAATGGTGAGCAGAAGACTTGTCCTCACTGTGGTAAGGTAACAGAGGTTTACAGCCGTATTACAGGCTACTACAGACCTGTTCAGAACTGGAATGACGGTAAGCTTCAGGAGTATGCAAACAGAACAGAGTATGTGGTTTCTAAGGATAGTGTGGAAAGGCGTTTGACTGGGAGCGTAATGGAGGCAGCAAAGGCATCCTTTAGCGCAGCTAAGGAGTCAGCGAAGAACTATCTCTTTACCACAAAGACCTGTCCGAACTGTAAGCTTGCGAAGGAATACTTAAAGGATGTAGAGTATACAGTGATTGATGCAGAGGAGAACATGGAGCTTGCCATGAAGTATGGCGTTATGCAGGCACCAACACTTGTTGTAGTGGAGGATGAGAAGCACCAGAAGTTTGTGAATGCATCGAATATTAAGCGATATGCGGAGCAGGTTATTGCGTAAGTACATATTATAAATTTTCAAAAGGCAGTCGTACTAAATAATTAGTACGACTGCCTTTTGAGGTAAATAGTTACAAAGTACCAAAAAACTATTGAAAAAACGCAATATGTTATGATACACTACTGTGGATTAGAATGAACTAACAATGATTTGCGAGGAGTAACATATATGAATTTAAAGAAAATAGTGTACATTGTAATTGGTTGTATTGGATTAGGAATTGGAGCGGTAGGTGCAGTTGTGCCGTTGCTTCCTGCATTTCCGTTTTTGTTATTAGCGGCAATCTGCTTTGGAAAGAGTTCAGAGAGATTGCATACATGGTTTATTGGAACAAAGCTATATAAGAATAATTTGGAAAGCTATGTACAGGGACGGGGAATGACATGGGCAACCAAGCTTCGCATCATGACGATTGTGACTTTGACGATGGCGGTTGGTTTTATTATGATGAGCAGAGTTCCTGTAGGAAGAATTATTTTGGCATGTGTTTGGGTATTCCATATTTTCTATTTCTGCTTTGGAATCAAGACACTTACAGAAGAGGTAGTAGGTAATGATGATTAACAAGAGACTGATTGGAACAGTCAGTGAGAGTAAGAAATATATTGCAGGTAATGTTGTATTGCAGTGGATTTCCCTTGTAGCGAATATTGTTATGATGGCGACGATTACAAAGCTGCTTGGCGGTTTATTGGCGCAGACTGTGGATACGAATCGTCTCATAACATCGGCAGTGATTGTGGCGGTAATTGCCTGCATTAGATATGCCTGTACGGTATTGGCCAACAGAATGAGTTATTTATCCTCCAAGGCAGTGAAAAAGACCTTGAGAGAAATGATTTATAGAAAGCTTTTGAGACTGGGGAATTCCTATAAGGAGAAGGTGCAGACCTCAGAGGTTGTACAGGTGGCAGTAGAGGGTGTTGACCAGTTGGAGACATATTTTGGTGCTTATCTTCCTCAGTTTTTCTATGCCATGCTTGCACCGCTTACTTTGTTTACAGTATTAAGCTTTGTCAGCCTGCCTTCGGCAATTGTATTGCTCATTTGTGTGCCGTTGATACCTGTAACCATAGTTGCAGTGCAGCGTTGGGCGAAAAAGCTACTTTCTAAGTACTGGGGACAGTATACGGCACTTGGAGATACCTTCCTTGAGAATTTGCAGGGATTGACTACGCTTAAGATTTATCAGGCGGATGATTTTAAACATGAGGAAATGAATGAACAGTCAGAGAAATTCCGCAAGATTACCATGAAGGTACTTACCATGCAGTTGAATTCTATTACAATTATGGATTTGATTGCCTATGGTGGTGCGGCACTTGGTGTTATTCTAGCGGTAACACAGTACAGAAATGGGAATGTTTCACTGGAAGGCTGTCTTCTGATTATCCTTTTGGCGGCGGATTTCTTTATTCCGATGAGACAGCTTGGATCTTTTTTCCATATTGCTATGAACGGTATGGCTGCAAGCGATAAGATATTTAGATTATTGGATTTGCCTGAGGAGGCGGAGAAATCAGAGTCTATAGATAGTGCTGTGGAGATTATCTGTGAAAAGCTTTGCTTTTCTTATGATGAGAATAGAGAGATTCTGCATGACGTGAATATGCATTTCCCACAGGGAAGCTTTACTTCGATTGTAGGTGAGAGCGGCTGTGGTAAGTCTACGATTGCATCAATTCTTATGGGAAGAAATAAGGGCTATACAGGTTCTGTTACGATTGGAGGCGCAGAGCTTTCTGATATCGCAGAAGACAGCATAATGGAGAACCTCACATATATCAGTCATCAGAGCTATTTGTTTAAGGGAACTGTGCGAGAGAATCTCCTGATGGGTAATGAACTTGCAACGGATAAAGAGCTTTGGGAAGCGCTGGAGTGTGTGAATCTGGCAGGCTTTTTAAGAGAGGAGCAGGGATTAGATACTATGCTCTTGGAGAAGGCATCTAATCTTTCTGGTGGTCAGTGTCAGCGTCTGGCTTTGGCAAGGGCGCTGATTCATAATAGTGATATCTACATCTTTGATGAGGCAACCTCTAATATTGATGTCGAGAGTGAGAATGATATTATGGCAGAGATTTACCGTTTGGCAAAGACTAAGACCATTATTCTGATTTCGCATCGTCTGGCAAATGTGACGGGTTCGGACAATATCTATGTTATGGATAAGGGAAATATAGTGGAGAGCGGTAATCATGAAGCGCTATTAGTAAAGAATGGTACTTATGCAGGTCTGTGGAAGGCACAGCAGAGCCTTGAAAATTACGGAAAGGAAGGTGAACAGGGATGAAGAAGAGAAGCGGCTTTGTAGTAATGGCAAGACTAATCGGATTGGTAAAGCCATTAACGGGTTATATGCTTTTGGCAATCCTTATGGGACTTATTGGACATCTTTGTGCGACCTTTATTACCGTATTTGGAGGCTTTGCGATTCTTGAGGTACTGGAATTTGACACGCCTTTTACGACAATGGTTATATTTGTTAGTGTTGTTGTATTTGCGATGGTGCGAGGCTTTTTACGCTACGCGGAGCAGTCATGCAATCATTTTATTGCATTTAAGCTGCTTGCACTGATTCGAGATAAGGTATTTGCAGCATTGAGAAAGCTATGCCCTGCAAAGCTTGAAGGAAAGGACAAGGGGAATCTGATTTCGGTAATCACATCGGATATTGAGCTGTTAGAGGTGTTTTATGCGCATACCATTTCACCTGTGGCGATTGCGGTATTATTCTGCGCGCTGATGTGCGGCTTTATCGGACGATACCACGGAGTGCTAGGGTTGATTGCTTTGGCGGCATATATTGTAGTAGGTATCATTATTCCTCTTGCGACATCAAAGCTAAGCGGTGACAGAGGAATCCTCTTTCGTACAAAGTCGGGTGAGTTAAGCGGATTTGTGCTGGACAGCCTGCGAGGACTTTCGGAGCTTTTACAATACGGTCAGGGAGAGAAT
>JAFUKJ010000021.1 GCA_017467805.1 Lachnospiraceae bacterium | reverse complement strand
TCACATGGGATAAACTGACCTGCACCAAAGTAACCAACCTCAACAACATCCGCAGTCGCACCTGTTGCCATCATACGAATCTTGGTTCCCTTACTAACCTTACCCTCCATCAAACGACAGAAGATAATAACACCCTTATAGGAATCGTACACAGAGTCAAAGATTAACGCCTGCAATGGGTTGTCCGCATCACCCTTTGGCGCTGGAATCTTCTCTACAATCGCCTCTAATACATCCTCAATACCAATGCCATTCTTGGCAGAAATCAAAGGTGCATCCTGTGCCTCAAGACCGATAACATCCTCAATCTCATTCTTAACCCAGTCAGGCTGGGCGCTTGGTAAATCTATCTTATTAATAACAGGGAACACATCCAAATCATGGTCCAATGCCAGATAAACATTCGCCAAGGTCTGCGCTTCAATTCCCTGTGCCGCATCAACTACCAGAATCGCACCATCACATGCAGCTAACGCTCTACTTACCTCGTAGTTAAAGTCAACGTGCCCTGGGGTATCGATGAGATTAAAGATATACTCCTCGCCGTCCTTCGCCTTATATACAGTTCTAACAGACTGCGCCTTAATCGTGATACCACGCTCTCTCTCAAGCTCCATATTATCCAGAACCTGCTCCTGCATCTCTCTGCTGGTCAAAAGTCCTGTCTTCTCTATAATTCTGTCTGCCAACGTTGACTTACCATGATCAATATGTGCAACAATACAGAAATTCCTGATTTTACTCTGGTCTATCTGCGACATAATCTTCCTCCAAACTCTTCCAATATCTATGTTTTCACAATCCGTTTAAGTATAACACATAAAATGTGGAATTGTCTATGAGAGACTGCCACCTTTTCAGTCTGTTTCCCCCTTCAACACCATCGCAATCACATGTGCCAGCGGCTCGCAGGCATTCATCGCCTCCTCCACCGTATTGGTCTGCGCGCCAAGCTCCACCAAAAGACTCTTCGCACGGTAGTTCATATTATAACGATACCCCTTTAGATAAATCTTTCTTGTGATGTCAGGATAATATTCCTGCGCCGCAAGATTCATTTGAAACGCAAAAGAAAGATTATCCTGTACATAAGGATTCGGAAGAGAGGTCAACTCCCCCATTGCTCTTGTATAGCTAAGCCCATTAAAAAACATGAACTTTGCAACCTCTTTTCCCTGTATCGTAGTTACCAGCTTCGTATCCTCAGGCACTGCATCTCTATGTAAATCTATAACGACCTCTATTGACGGATACTCTGCCAGCACCGCCTCTAATCCCTTGGCAGCCTCCGTATAGGCATAATCTCTGCTCTCTAAATCATACTGCCCCAGATGATGAATGACATTGAAGCCATATTGGTCCCGCAATATCCTTGTCAGGCATTCCCCTACTCCCATAATGGTTGTTTCTGCCCTTGTAGGGTCAGAGTCTACAAAAGTCTCCTGAGAATGAGTGTGGTAGATTAATATCTGAGGAAGTGAGTTGTCCTGTTTTAGAGTAGCATCAAATCCCATCAGCTTATCATATGCCAGTTGTTCATTCCTAATCTGTGTTGTAGGGTCTTCTGTATAAAATTTACTCTTCACAAACTCCGTATCCATCAATTGCTCCTTTGTATAGGTAATGCTCTTTTCTTTTGCTGGAACAAAGCCTGCCTCATCCATATAAATGACACCAGATCCTGATGCTTCTTCGCTTGCCACTTCACTTTCTACCTCTGTACTTTCTATTTCTGTATTTTCTATCTCCGTACTCTCTACCTCCGTACTCTCCTCTACCGCCTCAGTCTCATTAGCTGTTGCTGCATTCTCCTCCTGCATCATTTTAATCAGCTCTTCCCCATTATAGGGCTGAGCCGACTGCGTTATATATACGAATTCTTCCGTTTCCTCCAAATAACTTACCACAGGAATTTGTTCCCATATATTCTGATAAACAGCAACCGCCATATTGTTCGTCGGTTCGCTATTCATATATCCAATCAATGGTTGCACCAAAAGCATTAACCACATAATCACTTTTTCTGCAAATTCACTTATCTCTCATCTCCCCTTTCCGTTTGTATAGAAAGTGCAATATTAATTGCTTCTGCCAGTGTCTCACTTAACCTCTTGGTAATTTCATCAATATTCTTTGTTGTCACATACATATTGTGAAGCTGGGAATTCTCTCTGGCTCTATAGCAAATCGTATGCGCATGTACATCCTCAGCAGAAGTAAGCTCCTCTAATGCATCAACCACGATTGTCTGGGCATCTACCACCATAGGAACGCCAATTGCAATGACAGGAATTCCAAGACTATCCTTACACAAAGCCTCTCTATGATTCCCCACACCTGAGCCAGGCTGAATTCCTGCATCAGAAATCTGCACAGTACGGCTTAATCGCTTTGTACTTCTCGCCGCCAATGCATCTATTACTATTACTATGTCGGGTTTTGTTTCTTTTATGACACCTTTTACAATTTCCAGAGTTTCCATTCCTGTCTTTGCCATAACTCCAGGAATCAGACTGCTAATACTATGCATCTGTCTGCTGTTATATGCCTGTTTACCGTACTCGCGTAAAATATGTCTTGTAATATTCAGATTATCCACAGTACTTGGCCCCAGCGAATCAGCTGTTACATCCCTGTTTCCAAGTCCGACTACCAATACGGACTTTTCTTTATTGATATCGGGCAGAACATCCTTTAATTCTCTTGCCAGCTCATGAGCGACATTCGCATGGTACTCATCATCATCATCCTGAAGATTTGGTGCCTCCACAGTGATATAAGTTCCTACAGGCTTTCCCATACTCTTTGCCGCATTTTTCGTCTTTATCATCACTTTTGTTACACGAACCTCATCCAGACAGTTATACTCCTCAATAGCAATTCCACGCATCTCGTGAGTATCTACACGCTTCATTTCCTCAGTTGCTTCCAACGCCAAGTCCGTTCTAATCTGATAATCCTTCATACACATCCGTACCTTTCCAAGAATCATAATATATCTTTATTTTTCTCGTTTTTTTTCAGAATATGTATTGACAGAAAGAGTTCCATAAATTACAATATTTGAGTATGTTTACATTAGAACGTCCGTGTCCGGATTTAATGAAACATTTTCATTTGTACGAATACATGATTTTATGAAAATGGGAGGTGTTAAGCATGGCAAACATCAAATCTGCAAAGAAGAGAATTTTAGTTAATCAGACAAAGGCTGACAGAAATAAGGCTATCAAATCTGGTGTTAAGACTGCTATCAAGAAAGTATATGCAGCTGTTGAAGCTAATGATAAGGAAGCTGCTGCAGCAGCTTTATTAAACGCTACTAGCGCTATTGATAAGGCTACTACTAAGGGCGTATATCATAAGAATTATGCTTCTAGAAAAGTTTCTCGCTTATCAAAAGCTGTTAACCAGATGGCTTAATCGATATATAGAGACATTAAAAAGACCCATACCGTCATGTGGGTCTTTTTTTATGTACACTCGCGCATAAGGAATATGTCGCTAACGCGACTGCGCTCGGCACAATACAAGCAGGCTATTTAGCCTGCTTGATTTTAATTTTATTCCCTGTATTTCACTAGCGGATAACGTTCGTTCATCCACTCTATCGCCTCTGCCAACCCATCCTCACTAAACGCAAAGTACTCCGTCAGCTTTTTCTCATCCTCTGTCGCTCCAAAGCAGAAAGGCTCAGGCCAAATATATACCTGCAGCTTCTTCTCGTCCTCTACGGTTGCCTGGTGAAGCATAAAGCGCATTCCCTGATGGCTTCCCGTATAATCTTCCTTCTTCACAAAGTTCAAGGACAAAAAATCCTTTCTTTCCAGCATTGCTTACACCTCCACTCCTGTCTGTGTAAGCACCTCTGTCAAGGCTCCATCCTTAGAGATATACTTATACTCAGGATTAGCAGGCTCATGGAATACAGGATATCTGTTAATATAAAAGGCATCAATTCCCGCAGCAGCCGCACCAGCCACATCGGACTTTAATTCATTTCCAATCATAACGCATTCCTGCTTGTTCAGCTGATATCTGTCGCACAATATATCATAAAAATCAGGGTCAGGCTTCATACAACCCTCATCTGATGAAATCAGTATACCGTCAAAATACGGCACAAGCCCTGTCTCCTCCAACTCCTGCCATGTAAAGCTTCTCTGTGCATTGGATAAAAGATAAATCTTCTTACCTGCTTTCTTCAAAGCCTTCAGAGTAGATAAGGTATCTGGGAACAGACTCAAATAAATCAAAGACAAACGTCTGAAATTCTCACAGCAATACTTTACCTCGTCCTCTGATACAAAATAGCCATTCCACCAGAATACCTCTCTGAATACATCTTCAATATGTATCTCGGGTCTTGTATGCTCACTTGGCATCTCGCGATATCGCTTTTCAATCAAAGTATAAAATCTATGGAACTTCCTCCATGAAAAAGCATAGCCTTCCTTGCGAAGCCATTTTGCATATTTCTTAAAAAAATTCTTACTGCTTTCATCTGTATGAATATCAATTAAAGTTCCATACAAATCAAAAATATAATTCTGATACATTATTTTCCACCTTTCTTAGTCAGTTCACACAACTAATATCTTATCACAATAGTACCGAATCTTCAAAATCAGGAATAAAGCTTTCCTTGGCAGTTTCCCCTTCCTGAATAAATGCATTCTCAATCCCTATTGAAAGCGCATAATCAATTACCTTTTTATATTCCCTTTGGGTTATCCTACGATTAATCTCTGGGTAGTCCTTCATCGCCTCAAGCGGTGTGTACTGATTCATAATACTGATATAGATATCATCACCATAGGTATCATGTAAATACTTTAATACCGCCTTAGAATCCTTGGTATTCCCTGGCAATATCATATGTCTTACAACAACACCGCGCTTTAACAGCTCACCTTCAAATACTGGCGTTCCAACCTGCCTTACCATCTCTGCAATGGCGGCAGAAGCCACCTCAAAGTAATCAGGTGCATTAGAATACCTTGCTGACAACTCACTATTATAATACTTGCAATCAGGCAGATAAATATCCACCAAGCCTTCCAGCATTCGCAAGGTCTCTACCTTCTCGTAGCTGCCCGTATTATACACAACAGGAAGCACAAGTCCCTGCTGCTTTGCTTTTCCTAATGCCTCTACTATCTGAGGGACATAATGAGAAGGCGTTACCAGATTAATATTATGCGCCTGCTTTTCCTGCAGCTTTAAGAAAATTTCCGCCAGACGACTGACGGAAATTGTTTCTCCTAAATCTGCTAATGCTATTTTCCTATTCTGGCAATAAACACACCGCAATGCACAGCCTGTAAAAAATACAGTTCCTGAGCCATTTGTTCCGCTAATCGGCGGCTCTTCCCACATATGAAGCGATGCTCTTGCCACACGAATTGCTCCCGATACGCCACAATATCCAATCTTTCCCTGCTGTCTGTCAGCATTACAGCCTCTCGGACACAAATTACATGCCGCCATTAGCTAACCTCCAAAAGCCACTTATTCAAGCAGCGATATACCTCTTCTGGTTCAATCGGCTTCGAAATATGACCATTCATACCACTGTTATAAGAATTCTCCACATCTGTTGCCATTGCATTAGCAGTCATGGCAATAATCGGTATATTCTTACAATCATCTCTATCCATATTTCTGATTGCCATAGTTGCTTCATCGCCCTTCATAATCGGCATACGAATATCCATGAAAATCAAATCATAGGTACCTTCTACGGCATCGCGCATCTTCTCCACAGCTTCTTTACCATTGTGTGCTTCATCAATAGTAATCTCGGTATCCTCTAAGAAGCCCTTTACAATCTCCATATTGATACGCTTATCCTCTACAATCAGAACATGCTTACCTGGATACTTATGTTGTACTGCAAGTGCCTCTGGCAACTCACACTCTATCTTGGTCTCACTCAACTGCATCGGTATACATACTGATACCTTCGTTCCTTCGCCCACAACACTGTCAATCTTTATGGTTCCTCCCATAGTATCCACCAGGTTCTTAACGATTGCCATACCAAGTCCTGTACCTTCAATCTTATCAGACAACACAGTTTCCTCTCTCTCAAATGGAAGGAATACCTTGTTGATAAAATCCTTGCTCATACCGATACCATTATCAGTAATTACAAAACGCATACTACAGTTATTCATAGTATCCCAGCTATCTTCAATCGCCTCCAGACTAATATGTCCGTTCTCCTGTGTATACTTAACTGCATTTGATACAAGATTTGTAAGAATCTGCTTAATACGCACTTCATCTGCCACAACATTAACATGACGCACCTTATCATAGCGAATTGATAAGCTCTGATTATTCGCCTGACATTTATTTGCAAATACGTTTTCAATCTCTGCAAACAGCTTCTCCAGATTACATGGCTTCTCATGAAGCTCTGTGACTCCACTTTCAATCTTATTCATATCCAGTACATCATTAATCAATGCCAGCATATCTTCTGATGAAGACATAATCACATCAAGGCACTTATTTACCTCTTCCTCTTCACCCAAACGTTTCTTGGCAAGATATGTCATACCTAAGATTGCGTTCATAGGAGTTCTCAAATCATGCGACATATTAGAAAGGAATGAACTCTTAGCATGGTTTGCACTCTCTGCCTGCTGCAACGCTTTCTCCAAATCCTTACTCTTCTTCGCTAAAAGCTTTGTCATTTCAAGCTCCTTCGCTTTTACGCGAAGCTCTCGCTGCAACTGCTCTGCAACCCACATCTCATGCTTCTTCGACTCATCAATGTTCTTAATCAAAATAACCATACGAGAACCCGAAGGAACCTTTACCGTAGTAATATACTCATGGTAATAATGGATATTTCCATCCTTATCCACCAAACGATACTCGCACTCAGCCATACCATCCTGTTCATATCTGGCATCCGACAAATCTCTTTTGAACTTCTCTTTATCCTCTTCATGCACACTATCCATAAAGGTCTGCCAGAACTCCTCATAATTACCCTTCTCAGGAATTCCAAGCAAATTCTCTGAACAGTGAATAAATTCATATTTGTTTGCTTCTACATCTCGTGATGCTACCAGCATATACACATTCGTCAACGCTACAGAAGCCAAAACCTCATTTGTACGAAGCTGCATCTCTTCGTTATAGTCACGCAGCGCGAAAATCATCTTCTCATTACCAACACCGTACTCTGGAACGGGGAAACACTGCAACAGCTTCCACTTACCATCATTCGACTCGTAAATAAACTCGATGTTCTTCTTACCATTCGCAAAATTCTGCTTCACATCTTCTACATCAGTCAACTGGCGGAACATATCTCGGTATGGGTCCTTCGCCCATGTGTTATACGCACGCTCCATCAACTGTCCAAAGTCTCCTGTCAGGTTCTTGATATAATTACCATATCGCTCTGCCGAACGGATAATCTCATAAGAATCACTATTCAAATCAACAACGTACACTTCAAAATAATCTCTACTAAAGTGCATGAGCATCTCATCTCTCTGTCGCTGCTCATTCTGCTGCTGCACGATACCTACGGCATTCTTGTACGAGAATACAACAATCGGATTCTCTTCACTATAATCTCTCGACTTTGTAATCTCCAGAATTATCCACTCATTACGATTTGTCTTATAGATGCAGGAAACAACTGCCTGTCCTTTTTTAAACTTATTCATAATGTAGTTAGGCTGTATAGTTCTTAAAAAGTTCTCTCTATGTGTTGTAGAGATAGCTACCGAAGCATAGTTACCCAAAATCTCCAAATAACCTTTTGTATCTGCTTCACACTTGAAATCCTTTAATACACATTTTAATGGCTTTGCTTTTTCTGTCTTAAGATTAATTACAGATATCATCAAAAACTCATCTGTCAGTGTAGACAAAACATCTTTATTAAATCGTCTTAAGCTTAAAACTCTATTATTCAATAATAAAAAGGCACCAAGGCAAATCACGATAAATATGGGTCCTAAAATCTGAATCATATAAATACGGTTCAGTAAATCTTCCTCTTCCTTTGCCTGTATATCCATTCGCTCTCTTATCTGCGCAGTCAACTTTGCAGTAGCTTCACACGCTACTTCTACACTCTCTATATACTCGCTACTAATAAGATAACTCAAAGCCTTTCGCGGATAATTAATCTCACTCTCTGTCGGCAACTGATAATTATATATATGCTCTATATAATTCTGCAGCTGGTCATCGTCCTTATATTGCTCAATTACAATACCATGCTCTCCAATCGCCTGACGCATAGAGCTTACTTCCATTGCCTCCACAGCCTTGAACTGCTCCTTTATATCCATCAGCTGTTCAAACTCATCACCAGGAGTAACAATATGTTCAAGTCTCTGCAACACCGCTTCTCTTCCACCTTGATTCAAAGCGCAGTCCCAATACGCGCGCAAGAACTCCATATCTCCTGATAATGCAAAATTACGAAGCTGATAAGCCATATCCGAAGATACATCCTGTAGCTCCTTTACTGCAGCCTCCAGCCCATACTCATCTGCAAATTCTTCACTCTTATTCCTTGAATACAAACTGCAGCAGCCCACAACAACTGCCACAAGTATAACCAGTATCAGGAATCCTGTAATCCACTTAAAATACTTATTCGTTCTTAGGTTCTCCATACTCCCACATCTTCCCGTATTTATATTCGCCGAACACTCCCATATTCGAGCAAATATGTGACTAATCCGCCACAAATACTACTAAATTCCAATTATGTAAATAATATCACAAGCCAACGAATAAATAAAGAAAATCCCTAAAAAAAGGGACTTTTTCAAAAAAATCACCCGCCCGTAAGCGAGTGATTTCGTCTATAACTTATATATAATATCATGATTAATCTGTTTAGCATCGTGGATAATCTGTTTCTCCTGCCCTTTCAGATAAAGCTGTAGCTGCGCAAGCTCTCCCTCATCAAAGCCTTCGTTATGAAGAAGCTTACGACTCGGAAGCATAAACTCCGCGTAATCACGACCATTGTCCGTCTTTCGTTCAAAAGAAACATGAATAACTTTTCCCTTTTTACCAGGTATCAACCCAGTATGCGTCATCGTAACCATATTATATACAAATCTTACTTATAGCAAACAATCTTGCCAAAGTCAGCCTTAAGAGAAGCACCACCAACGAGTCCTCCGTCAATATCAGGCTGTGCAAATAACTCTGCTGCATTACCTGCATTAACAGAACCGCCGTACTGAATACGAACAGCCTCTGCTGTAGCCTCGTCATACATCTCAGCGATGCACTCACGAATGCCCTTGCAAACTTCTTCAGCCTGCTCTGTTGTAGCAGTCTTACCTGTACCGATAGCCCAGATTGGCTCATAAGCGATAACGATTGTCTTAACCTGGTCTGCTGTTACACCTACAAGGTCAGACTTAATCTGGAAACGAATCCAATCCATTGTTACGCCCATCTCTCTCTGCTCTAATGACTCACCACAGCAAAGAATTGGAGTTAAGTTGTGCTCTAATGCCTTCTTAACCTTCTTGTTTAACATGCAATCGCACTCCTTGAAGTAATCACGTCTCTCAGAGTGACCAATGATAACATATTCAACACCTGCATCTACCAACATCTCTGGAGAGATTTCGCCTGTATATGCGCCGCTCTCCTCATAGTACATATTCTCAGCACCAACCTTAACATTTGTTCCCTTAACAGCGTTAACAACAGGAACAATATCAATTGCAGGTACACAATATACTACATCCACTTCATCATTCTGAACAAGTGGCTTTAACTCTTCTACTAACTTAACTGCCTGGCTTGGAGTCATGTTCATCTTCCAGTTACCAGCAATAATTTTCTTTCTTGCCATATTAGTATCCTCTTCTTATCTTATTCTTTCATCTATTGCGGAGAATTGCCAAAGGCAATTCTCCTAGTAATTCGCGCTATGGCGCGAATTACTTGTCGTCAGCTGCAACTACACCTGGAAGTGCCTTACCCTCTAAGAACTCAAGAGAAGCACCACCACCTGTAGAAATGTGGCTCATCTTATCAGCGAAACCTAACTGGTTAACAGCTGCTGCACTATCACCACCACCGATGATTGTTGTTGCATCTGTCTCAGCTAAAGACTTAGCTACAGCAATTGTACCTGCTGCAAGAGTCGGGTTCTCGAATACACCCATAGGTCCATTCCATACAACTGTCTTAGCAGACTTAACAGC
>JAFUKJ010000020.1 GCA_017467805.1 Lachnospiraceae bacterium | reverse complement strand
CTACCTACAAGGTACAGAGACACAAAAAACATCGTGAGACCTCGAATATAAGAAATTCATATCATTTCTACGGTATTTTGAGGTACTGGAGTATTTTTCTTGCTATAGGATATAGTTTTTTCTGCTTTTCGATATCCTACGAAAGATTATTTGGGTCTGTACCTCAATATGAGTAAATCTGCTAAAGTATAATTCCCTTTTCATTCACATCCCCGCCATGACTCAACTAAACCGCAATTTTCCTATCAATTCTTTTTCTAAATAAGCTATAGTTCCCAGCTTCTTATATCCTTATACGGATTTGTCTTTGCAAGACCGATCCGTGTTACTGTTCCTTCAAATATACCAAAGCTGCTCTGCAATGCTTCAAAGCCTGCCTGCATTTCCTCTCGTAACAACTTCTTAGCTATGGTGGTATGCGGAATCCAGCAAAAAGGTTGATAGCACTTTCGAACCGCCACATCCTCTACTGCACTTACAGCATCATATATTTGATTCATCAATTCAAACAGATAGTGATTCTGTAACGGTTGTAAAAATAATACATGTGGTAAAAATGCTCCAATACTTACCCATTGCAAAGTTCCTCGCTGCAAGGTTTGTATCACCTGTTCCAAAACCTGTTCTACTTTTTCTATATTTCGGGTGTCAATTGCAGATAACGTAATATGCACTGGCACCTTCTCGTCTATCATATAAGTATTTCCCGATGCCTTCGCCACCTGATTGATATACTGTTGAATTCGTCCGCTGGTCGCCTCGTCAAAATAAATTGAGATTAGATACATATTATATCTCCTTCAATTCCTTATCGATAAATTCTATATAAGGTCTCTTTATCACCTTGTCCTGATTATTTAAATACCAGTTATATGCTTCTCGCAATCCTACCTCTAAGTCCTCTGTCACAGGCATTAACTCACACTGTTTTTGTACATCCAATGCATATTCATAATCATAAAAGCTGAAATACTTGCGCTGTTCTATTTCTTCATAAACATTTACAAATTCCGCCTCTTTGTCTGCAATTCTATAACACAGGGTTACCCAATCTTTTATAGAAATACTCTCCTTATTACCTACGTTGAAGATGTGCTGACTTGGCTTTTTCTCAAGGATTATGTCCATAAATCGACACAAATCCTTTACATGAAAGAACTGTAGCTTCATCGCTCCATCCTTTGGCAGATAAAACTTTCGTTCCTGCATGGCACAATCAAAAACAAAGGCCTCTCTATAGACATTATTCAAAGAACCGTACAAATATGGCGGACGAAGAATATAGGCATTCGGTACGCGCTCCATAAGTGCTGCTTCTGCTTCTATTTTATCCGTACCGTACTTTTTCCAAAACTTATTTGCCCCTACCTCTGTTTCCTCTGTAAATGGCTGCTTACAATACTCGGGATATACTGCACTGGAACTAATTAAAATATAGTCATCAAAGCTGTCCAATGCATCAAGCAGACAGTTTACATCCTTGGCATTATATGCGGTCACATCAAAGACCACATCAAAATGATACCCCTTTAGCTTATCTCCCAGCGCATTCCTGTCTGCCTCAATCAGCGTTACTCCCTCGCACTGCTGCCTGCTATTTCTATTCAATACAAAAACCTCATAGCCTGCCTTCACATAATACTCTGCCACATATCGGCTTACAAATACCGTTCCACCTGTCACTAATACTTTCTTCATAATGGTAGCTCCTATTCCTCAGATTTCCACGACAACCATGCTCTTGAATCTGGTCCTACACAATCCGAATAATCAAAACAAATCTGCAATAGCATATCCTTCACAGCATCTCCATCACTGTCAAAGTGTATCTCCGCATAGAGGTTTCCCACATAGTATGCTGTACCTGCGCCTTCCTTCATTTCACACTCAGGTATTTGCTGATTCCAAGAAAGTGCTTCTAAAAAATCTTCTAACGACATTTCTGTTGTGAATCCATCAAACATTGCTCCAAGCTTACCTTCTACACGATAGCTGATATCATCCTCCTGCAGGACATTTTTTATAAGCTCCTCATCATATTTATTCGCCCTATAAACCAAATCAAGCTCTGTATTCGGTATAGGTGCAAAGTAATAAAACGAAAAATACTGCTCTAAATCTGTTCCCGTATGTTCTCGAAATTGTTCATATGTCATTCCTTTGTATTGTGGAATCTCCACATTTACTGTTAATTCGGGTGTTTCAACCTTACTTGTAGTCGCCTTAGCCGAACATCCCATAAGTGAAATTCCTATAAGAATGCATAGTGATAATAGTCTTTTTCTCATGCTTCTCGTCCTTAATTTCCTAAATACTTTAACACATCCAATGGTTTATCCATCTGTAAGAACTCCCGCTTACGCCCTGTTGGCTGTGTTGTTCCTTCCTGCAAATACCAGCAAGCCTGTACTGCCTGCATCCCTAATCCTCTTGCTGCCTCCAGCTCATGACTGCCTCCATCTCCCACATATAAACATTCCTCCGACTTCACGCCCAACTCATTCATACACCTTATAAAAATCTCTTTGTCAGGCTTCTGAACTCCCTGTTCATAAGACAAGTATAGTGCATCAAAGTATGGAAATAGTACACTTTCTCGAATTACATCTGCTTCCTCTGAAAAACAATTACTGATTAACCCAACCAGAATTCCTTCTTCTCTCAGCTTCGTAAGCATCGGAATAATCTCAGGATGTAAATGTCGAAAGCACTCTTCCTTTGCTGCTATACGCTTATCTACTATCTTCTTCAAGATTTCCTCAGAGTAACAATGATTCTCTTTTAGGATCATTTCCAGCACTTCTTCTAATGTCATCTTCCCTATAGAACGGTCAGCTTCTGTTGGACGCCAAAGCGCCTGAAATCGCTCCTCTGAAATCCCTGCATCTTCTGCCATCTGCATCCCAAAGTACAAGGGACTTTGATAGTGGGTAATTAGTGTCTCAAACATATCAAAAATAACTGCTCGTATCATTTTTTATTCTCCATCATCTTTGCAGGCAGCTTAAACTCAGTCACATTTTTCTTTTTTACGTCAGCAATATATTGCTTCACATCATCCAATCCTGCTAATATCTCCTGCATTTCCTTTACTTTATTATCAATGTATTCCTTTCTACCGCCAGTCGCTTCCTTATAAAAGTTCATATCCTTAATGTTCTCTATATAATTCCTTGCTCCTGCGATATCATTATTCTTAATAAAAATATGTGTTATCCAAATAATAGAATCATATCCTAATCTATACTTTTCATTGCGCAATTCTTCTTCATATAGAGTTTCATCATTATGCTTTTCAAACCAGGGCAGCACATATTCATTAAGTGCACACACAACATTTCCAAAGCTCTTGCGAGCAGTATCCATGTCTTTGTAATCCCACCAAAAATCATTATCATCAACAAAATGACCTATCCTATCTCCAAATCCAATCGTAATAAATAAATGAGGTGCATATAACGGAAATAAAGCGATATTAACTGTAAAGGTTCTCGAGCCATGCTGCTCCTTTTGTAGATTGATGTATTCTATTAAACCTATCTTGTTGAGGCGAACATAGCTTGAGGTCTTATATTTATCAAAGCCTTGCTCTTTCATATAAACATCTAAAATTTCTTTTTTATACTTTTTAAATGCAGCATCTGCTTCTTCTGCATTCATGGCTTTCATTTCATCATCGTTCTTTAGATGTTCTCCGCTACCACAATACTGAAATTCTTTCATTTCCTTCTTAAATATATCAAACAGTCCCATTCTATTATCTTACCAATACCCCATCAAAGAATTTCTCCTGAAACTCTATCTTCTGCAATATCTCTTCATCCGAAAAATCCTTACCTTCAGGTGCAACAATCCACTTGTCCTCATTATCATTGTGCCTGTGATACACTGCAATTACCTTACCTGTAAAGGTTTGAAGCGGCTCCTCCACACCTAATATGTACACATCCTGCTCTGCGCCATCTCCTGCAAAAACGCCATTTACATATCCATAATTAATTGAATAATATAAGTCTTTATTTCTTGGATGGTAGCTTCCAAGCGGACGGTCTATGGTGCAATCTACCATTTTCCCTATAACATCAGAATAGTCCAGTTTGGTTGGCTCTTTGCGAACCGCAGCCTCGATAAAATAATGACTTCTCTCCCTGCTATCAGCTTCTCCCATTTCACAGTCTGTAATGTGACGTACCTGTACAAAGCTGTAATCATGAAAGAGCTGTTTCAAAGCCTCTTTATCTGCAAAGAAATGCGGTACCTCCACCTCTGCGCCTTCTGTCTTTAATACCGTATTCGCATCTATATGCGGGAATCTGTCATCAGAAAAGGCATAATGCTCCTTTGAACATAATGTCAGAAAGACTTTTCCACCAGGCTTTAACACTCTGGTGATTTCATCCACTACACTCTGCACGCCTTCGGTATCCTGATGTGAGATTACATGATAGGAAAATACTCTGTCAAAGGCGTCATTGGCGAAAGGAAGCTGCATCATATCTGCTCTTTTACAAAGAAAATCGACCTGCTTCTCCCTTCTCAACTTCTTTGCACTTTCCACCGCTTCCTTAGACAAATCAACGGCGGTTACTTTGAAGCCCTTCTCGGCAAAATATAAAGCATGTCTGCCTAATCCGCACCCTAAGTCCAAGATAGAGCGCGCACCTTCCTCTCTCCATTTCTTTGCAAAGTAAATGCTATCCTCCGACGGCTTTAACCATTTCTCTTTATCTGCGTTGTTCCAATTCCATTCCTTTGATTGTGCCATATTTTCTCCCCTCCACAATATCACTCTATTATCTTCCCAAGCTCGTCCTTTCCATTTTCATAAGACACCTCGACCTCATGATACAAGCTATTATAAAAATCAACCGCTGCCTGCTGTCTTTCCATTGCCATCTGCGTTCCTTTCTGTGTATAGAACTTGGAATACAAATGCTCCAGCTTATACTTATACTCTTGGAAAAAGGATGGACTCGTATCACCTTCTCCATTTGATACCCTGCCATCTGGCAAAACAGAATACAACGGCTCAGCTACTGCACCTTTGTACACTAATGTTCTGGCAATTCCCATTGCACCTACCACATCCAGCTTATCCGCATCAAATAAAATCTTTGCCTCGATACTTTGCGGCTGATTGTTCTGTCTGAATCTATGTGTCTGAATACAGTGCTTCACTTTCTCCACATAATTCTCAGCAAATCCATTCTCTCTCAAAAACTTCTCAGCTTTCTCTCCACCAACCATTGCATGACATAGCTTGGGATTCTCGAACTGTTCCTTACGTCCAACATCATGCAAGAGGCAGGCTCCAATCAATACGTCATAGTCTACATCATTTTCTGTCTTCGCAATTGCTAACGCATTGTACAACACTCTGTATACATGCTCTTTGTCATGCGCGCTGTCCTCCATGCAGGAAAGCATATATTTTTCTATTAATGAATAGGTTTCTTTGTTCATGTCTTGTTTCTCCTAAACTCATCCATATTCTTCTTGCAGGCATACGCCTCCATTAGCTTTTCATCCTCCCATGTCCACAGCTTCTCAACCTCTATCTTATGTACTATCTCCTCATGTGATGGTTCGGCTGGGAATATATCGCAGGGATAACTATCACAATAACCACAATGTGTATGACCTTTTTCAATTACGCACTTACGCGCTTTGCAATTTGCGTCAAACAATACAGCATTCTCTGCTTCACTAGAACAGCCATCGCAAATAATCGTACTGGCATCAGGATTATATCCTGGAAACATTTTTCTATATACATTGCAAATTTCTTCGCGTCTGTCTTCCTTCTCTACATTTGGGCGATACAGCAGACATAAGTCGCAACGCATACCGCATCTTGAAAATATCTTAGCTTCCATTGTGTTTCCTCCTTATTATCATACACCCAACCACTGTATAAACGCCGTTTTATCTGCACTGTTATAGCCTGCATTTTTATAGAAATCCAGTGTCTTTGTCTCCTTAGAACCCGTGAGCAACATCATCTTGTAACAATTCTGCTCCTCCGCTATCTGCTTAGCATAATTAAGGCAGGCTGTCGCATATCCCTTCCCCCGATATGCTTCATGTGTTACCACATTTTCTATGAAAGCATATGGTCTAATATTTCTAGTCAGATTCGGTATAATGACACAGACACAGGACGCTACAATCCTTCCATCCACTTCGCATACAATAAGGTGATGATTGCTGTCCTCTATGATTCTCTTCCAAGTCTGTGATAAATGCTCAGACTCCTGCGGAACTGATGTCTCATGAAGGAACAAATACAAATCTAATATCTCTTGCAAATCTTCTTTGCGTGCTTCTCTTATCATACTTATCTATTCTTCCTCAAACAAATTAAATTCTTCAATCCCAACACACTGCTCGCCATCAAAGCTAAAGCAAACAATCCAAGGCATCAAGGTTCTGATTCTTTCAAACTCCATAAAATCAAAGCTTGGCTGATAGTAATTAACAATCGTACTAAGTGCCGTTCCATGAGAGCCAACCACAATATTCTTATCCTTATATTCCTGCACTACCTGCTTCAAAGCTGCAATATTTCTTGTCTGCACTTCACGCAATGTCTCGCCATCCTGCAGCTTATAATCAAAATCCTCCCACTGTCTCTTGGAAAATCCATAGAAATCCTCAATCCAGCAGCTATCTATCTTACGCTCTCTAAAATCATCTATTGTTGTAATCTCATGTCCATATGTATCTGCAAAATCCTTGACCGTATCTATCGAGCGCTTAAAAGGACTTGATAATACCACATCAATTGCCTTGTCCTTCAAAAACTCAGTTACCAGCTTCCTGTCCTCTAATCCTTTTAGTGAAAGCTCTCTTGTCATATCATCGTGATTTTCATAGTTCGGCTGTGCATGACGCACAAAATATACTTTTGTCATTTTGCTATTTTCCTTTCCACTTTTGGTTGCCGCTCTTTCTCTACATGAATATTAGTTACTCTTTGAATTGTCCTCATGTGTTACAATGTGTTCAATTCCCTCTCCTATATTCTTAAGCTTATCCCTAAAAAAAGTTGGAAATGCCTTGTAATTGCCAAGCTCCTCTACTGGAATCCAATGCATCTCTTCCTTCACTCCATATGTATAGCTATTGCTGTTAAGCTCCTTCGTACCTCTTGGCTTCATCAGGAAATAAAACGCTACCTCATGACACTTTAGTCCCTCAAGACTTCCGTCCGACTCAAAGAAATTCTCATGTATAAATGCCAGCCTGTCCACCTCATAATGCACACCTGTTTCCTCGAATACCTCACGCTTTACTGCATCCTCGGCAGTCTCTCCCATATGAATTCCCCCACCAACTGAGTAGTAATAGCTTTCCTTCGCATTTCCAACAAATAATACACAGCCCTCTTCAATAATAATTGCTCCCGCCCTGTATCGAAACCACTTATCATCTCTTGTAAATCCGCAATCGTATTCCATAGATAATCCCCCTAGTTTGTTTACATAATTCTCGTACATTTATTCTATCCCACTGCATTCTGTACGTCAATTATTCTGAAATAAACTTTCGAATCTAGGTTTTGTAGATTTACTCATATTGGGGTACAAGAGCAATTTTTTTCTTCTGGTACCTCGAATACTCCATAATTTTGCTGATTTTCCCCCCTTCTTATGTAGCATCTAGGTACATACTAAAATAATCTTTTGTAGGATATCGAAAAACAGAAAAACCTATACCCTAGAGTAAGAAAAATACTCCAGTACCTCAAAACACCGTAGGAATGATATGAATTCCTTATATTCGAGGTCTCACGATGTTTTTTGTATTTCTGTACCTTGTAGGCAGGTGTAACTGAAGCTCAATTTCCCTATGAGTATACTAGAGCGAACTTTTCGTTTACTGTATACCATTTTGGCTTGAAATGTATGAAAAATAGCTAGAATGGGTGCACCACAACAAGTTTTCAGTTTGCTGTATACCATTTTTTGCAAAAATCCAAGAAAAATAGCCTAATCGGGTGTACCACAGTAAAGTTTATTATTACTGTATACTTTTTGTTTATCTTCCAAATAGAGATTGTCATGGTTCATGTCGCCATGCTGAATTCAGCCCCAAAAAAGAAACGCCATGTAATGACGTTTCTTTCAATCCTACAAATATTTCTCTAACTTCGTCTTAAGCTCTTCCTCAATATCAATAAGCTTATTACACAGTTCCTTTGACGTACTATCCGCCGAACTATACTCGTTCATATATTTGTGAAGAGACTTAATCCCCATGTCACATCCATCTGTAATCAAGTCAGCCACTGTGGCATCACTGTTATCCATGTTCATCTTCATGGTAGTTTTCATCCACGACATCCCCTTTGCCATGGGTGTTGGTTCCTTCTCCTTCGCTCCATACTCATTTAACTGCACATGAATCTCATTCCCAAGCTTCTCATGATGCTTCTTACTCTCCTGCAAAAGCTGCTTCATTGCCGAATCGCTTACCTTCTCTACCACATCATCAATAGATGACACCGCCATCTTCGAGCCTGCATCACATTCCTTTAATAAACAGATTGTATCTTTATTTACCATTGCTATCTACCTCACATTCCAATAGATAGCATTCCCTGCTCAAGCACAAAATATACTACTGATACCTGTCAAATACCCTGCTAACCTGCTCTTGCATCTTGTTGACAACATTCTCAGGCTCCAATATCTTCACGCCGTCTCCAAGACCGAATATCCAGCCAAAGAACTGATTGCTCACCGCCACCTTCACACGAATAGTAAAGTGTCCTTCATCAGCGCGTGCAGTAATAATATCCTTGCCAAATCGGTCAATAACAACACCTATCAGTTCGTTGTCAAATAAAAGCTTTACCGTCTCCTCTTCGCCATCAAACATACCAAAACGCCTCTGCGTATAGGCAACCATGTCTGATTCATCAAACTTCTCCTTACCTTCTCTTAGTTCATCCACGCAAGCACTCTTAACCATCTTATCCACTCTGAAATGCTTAATCTTGTCCGCTTGGGCATCATAACCAATCATATAGTAATTCTCATCATCCCAGCACAAAGCCCATGGACTGATGATATAGAACTCACCATCCTTACGCAATTCCATTTCCTTCTGAATATTCCAGCGGAAATATTGAAACTTAAGCTTCTTATTGGAAGCTATCGCCGCATGAATCTCATCCACATTATAGTAAATGCTCTCATTCATGGTCTTGATTCTGCCTGACACATATACCTGTCTTTGCAGCTGCTTTGCCTCGTAATTGCTGGCAAAGCTTTCAAGCTTCTTAATCAGCTCATGAGATTTCTTCTCTGTAATAAACTTCGAAGACTGAATCGCATCTACCAAAAGCTTCAGCTCCGCAATCTCAAACTGTCTTGATGCTACATGATACATATGACTCTTTCCGCATGGCTCTCCTATAATATCAATTCCAAGCTCTCGTATTGTCTCAAAATCATTATAAATGCTCTTTCGCTCCGCAGTCACGTCATAGGTTTCCAATGCCTTCAAAATCTCAGGCATCGTGATTCCATGTTCATCATCTGTCTTCTCCAGCATAATTTTTATCAAATAAATCAGCTTCAGTTTTTGATTCGTTCCCTTTGGCATTTTCTTCTCCTATGTTGTACTTTCCTAATATTTACGTCTCTGCATAAAATATTTTGCCAATAATACCTGCATTGCCAAAATAAAAATTACCACAGCTACTACTATTATTTTAATCATCTCTGCAGAATACTCTATATCGACGTTATGACCGCCCTCCTGATAAATCACAATATACTTTATACTATCTGCCACTCCTGTATACAGATTATCCTCAGTAGTCATGGAAATCTCCGTAAGTGTCTTGCTATTACTGTCATAACTAAAAAACTTAATTTCTCCCTCTGCCTCCATATAAGCCTGGGCTAAAGGAATATGTAATGTATAATCTGACTCTGGCTTTACCCAAGTGTTCATTCCATACACGACGAGACTATCTTCCTCTGTTGCTCCAAGCTGTGCCTGTATATCCTGATAATAGCCGTCTTCTGCTTCCAGCTCATCCAATACCAGCATTGGAGAATTCGCTCTGCTGCCCTTTGCCGCTTCTGCATATTCTGCAGTTACAAAGATACCTGTTGCAGAGTCAACCACCGACAACAATCCACTGGTGGAATTCTTTCCTCTGCCTGCATTTCCAAGAGTGGACAAATCGCAGCCCTCGCCACATACAGTTGCCCCTGTTCGCTCTACCTGTTCGTAGACGCCCACCGAACGCATAGCAATAATCCTGGAAAGATTAGGCAATGCTGATTTCACATCATTAGGCTGATTCGTCCAGTTCATATAATAAACATTTTCTGCCAAATCCTCTGCTGCCGCCTCGTAAATCTCCTCTTCCATTGTCTCTATGTAAGAATTAAAATATCCAGGATTATAAGACTTTCCTGTATGCTCTATCGTACCACCCAAAGCAGCAATCTTTGAGCACTCCTTCATGTAACCGCGATACTGCTCCATCAGCGCATCATTCTGATAAATGACATTGAATATCGGATACTTTGCATAAGTCTTTGTAGAAAATTCCTTATTCGCAGTTCCATCTGCACCTGGTCTTACATTACGACTGTACATGACTTCGATGTCATAATTTGCTGTTGACTCTGCATTACTTGGAAAATAACAGCCAAAGCTAAGGTCATAGTCCCATGGCATAAGCAGGCACTTTCCATCTTCATCTATATACAGACCATAATTCTGCTTATTCACAAACATATCATCCATCTGACATAACCAGCTATGGGTTGCAAAATATCTCACCGCAGAATCCACATCCATAATCTGATTTAACAGTTCCAAATAGGACTCGCTGTTAACATCAATCTCATTTCCTTCAAAATCCGTCCCCGCACTCAAGCAGTTTAGCTTCCTTACCCAATCCATCACTGTCGGAAGCATATCCTCTACATCCGCATAAGTCTCCTCGTCATACGCCCAAAGTGGTGCATCATCCTCTAACAATTCCTCATAAATCAGATTTGTCCCTGAAGGCTTACACAAATAACTGCTCAAATCATCATCATCCACCTGATAATACTGCTCAAGAATAGACTCATCAAACGCCTCAATCATGGCATATACACCATAATACTCTCCGTTAATATATAGCTTTGCCAGACCATACTGCGGTGTCGGCAATCCCATTTCATCCATTAATTTCAGCGAGAAGAACTCCTTCATCATGGACTTATCAAAGAAAAAGTTATTAAAACTGATTTTATTCGCGCCAAAGAAATTCTGCGTCTGACCATAATCTGCCTTTTTCACATACTTACCGAAATTAATGGTAAAAGAGAATCTGTCACTTCCATAGTTATCCGTATAGGAATGCTCCAATGTATAATTTCCTTTGGTCTTTAAGCCGCAATACCCTAGGGTCACATCTCCTATCGTCACACTGGTAGTCATTACCGACGGAGCCGCTGTGGCATTCTGTAAAAGATAATTCAGATTATTCTCATCTATCTCTATGGAAACAGTCTGTATTGAATCCTCTAAGAAATACTTATTATATTCTCCTAGCATTGCATCCGCCTGCGTAGAAGGGTTTACTGTATAATCCGCAGGAGGTGTATTATTCAGCATATCCTCCGATACCTTCTCTGTTGATGTTCCATGAGAAATACCGTTTCCATTCCCTCTTCCATTTCTGCCAAATCCCCCACTACGCCACTCAGACGCTTCCACGGCTATGGTACCTGATAGCAGCACCGTAACTAGTATTCCCACACAGATTTTCTTAAGTCTGTTTTTTTTCACCGTACACACACTACCTTCTCCTAATGTTTACATAATTTGCACAAAAAATTATAACACAAAAAGCATCTATATGTCACATATTTATATAATAAATCCACATATTTGATAGAAAAAGAGATAAAGCATCTCTACTTTATCTCTTCTCCATATCATTTTAAATTTTAGTAGGAATTATTTTTCAATCATAATCATGACATTTGTTAATTCTTCTGTAAAGAAACCTACATTTCCAATTTCATTAACAGTTGTAATCGCTTTTTGCTCATACTCACCTGTTAAAGCATTCCATGTAAAGATATAAGCGGTCTTGCCTACATACTCAGTTCCTATATTTGCATGAACTCCAATTGTCATTCCCAGCTTTGCAAATTTCATCTGTTTGATGCATACTGTATGGAAGCCCTCTAAAAAGTTCTCAACAACATCCATGGTTGCACTAAAATCAATATCAGTCTTTACGTCATCTACATTCATTGTGTAACCTACTAGATTTGTAAGGTATGAATATACATGCATTCTCATACCATAATACTTCTGTAAGGTCTCTACTCTAAGAATTGCTTTTTCTGCTGGTAATGCTATATGAACAATTCCGTCCTCTACAATAATTTGATCAGCAAGCGGTGTTTCTTCATCTTCAATTACGACATAGTCACCCTTGTTGTTATTGTTGCTGCTATTATTAGCGTTGTCATTCTTCTTATCGTCAGCGTCATCTTTCTTGGACTCTTCATCACTTGATGATTCTTCGTCCTTGCTTGACTCCTCATCACTTGATGATTCTTCGTCCTTGCTTGACTCCTCATCGTTTGATGACTCTTCATCCTCGCTTGACTCCTCATCACTTGATGACTCTTCATCCTCGCTCGACTCCTCATCACTTGATGACTCTTCGTCCTCGCTTGGCTCTTCATCGCTTGATGACTCTTCGTCCTCGCTCGACTCCTCATCACTTGATGACTCTTCGTCCTCGCTTGGCTCTTCATCACTTGATGACTCTTCATCCTCGCTTGACTCCTCATCACTTGATGATTCTTCGTCCTCGCTTGGCTCCTCATCACTTGATGACTCTTCGTCCTCGTTTGGCTCTTCATCGCTTGATGACTCTTCGTCCTCGCTTGGCTCCACTTCCTTAGCTTCTAAATCTGCTACAATGGCAGAAATCTCTTCATATGCCGCCTTTGCTGCATCTGCCTCTGCCTGTGCAAGCACTGCTGCCTCTTCGGCTGCCTTTAACTCAGCTTCTGCCTCTGCCAATGCTGCCTCTGCTACTGCCAGTTCTTCACTGCTTACAGCTAAGTTAGCTTTCAACGCCTCTACCAAAGCTCTTGCCTGTTCTGCCTTTACTCTGGCTTCCTCAACCTCCACGAATAACTCTGCTGCATAAGCCTCTGCCGCCTGAGCAGCCTCTAATGCAACTTCTGCCGCCTTAAGGTCTACTGTTGCAACGCCAACCTTTAATTCTGCCTTGCCTACCTCGACTGCTGCATCTGCCAACTCTTTAACCGCTTCTCCATACTGAATCACTTTTTCTTCAAGCTCGTTAACTGCCTGCTCATGCTCGCCACGCTTTTCTTCTACTAATTTGCGTGCTTCCTCCAGATTCTTCTCGGCAGCAAGCTTAGACATTTCTAATACCGCCTTATCTTGGTCATACTGTGAACTATTTGGAATCTCAATCTCTACCTCTCCCATAAACGGAATATCAATTACCTGATTTCCATAGTAGCTATTGTAAATTTCCTCAATCTCATCAAACTCTTCCTGCGCCTTTGCAAGCTCAGCCTCTGCTGCTTCAAGCTCTGTCGCCGCTGCCTTTTCTTTCTCCTCTGCTGCCTTCTTCTCAGATGTCGCTGTCTCTACCTTTCCTGTAGCAGATACATAATTATTCTTAGCTGTTTCTACCTTCTGTGTAACATTTTCATAGCTGTCATCAGCCGTATTATCAACTTTAGAATAATCAACCTTAATAATCTTGTTATACTCTACAACGCGATAATTCGTCTCTGTTCCCGATACATTAACTGTATAGCCGCTAACATTATAATTTTTCAATTCAAGACCAGTGAGCGAATCCTTATATGTATAATACAAGCCTCTCTCATCACTAAGAAGAGTCTTCTCTTCTCCATCTACAGTGATTGTAAGTGTATCTCCATTCTCTAAACATGTGCGTAAGACTGCTGTTCTATCGTTGTTTGCCTGGTCTGCTTTTGCCTTTGCCTCATCATACTCAGCTTTATCTGTGCTGTAGATTTCCATATCAGCATCGTACTGAGCCTTTTGCTCTAAGTATGCTGCATACTCTTCATCATAAGTATCCACTTTATTCTGGTATGTATCCACAAGCTTCTTATATCCATCTACAAATCCCTTATATGCAGGATATGAAACGTTCTCATAAAGCCATAAACTGTTTTTATACTCTTCTAGTGCTTTATCATACTCAACCCAAGCTCCCATAAGTGTATTGTATTCAGCCATTGCCTCATTATACGCAGCCATATCACTATTATATTTGCTCTCATTGAACTTAAATCCTGAATAATACTTTGGATTCATTCTTGAAGGCTTTTTCGGCTCCTCTGCGCTTGGTCTTTCTGTTTCAGGTTCCTCCATTGTCATAGTCGGTGCCACAGGCTCGGTTATACTGTTCTCAGCCTTATAGGTCTCCCAATCAACAGGCTTTTCAATATCGTTTTCTTCTAAGAAAGTCTCCAAATCCACTGGCTCTATCGGTGCTACAGGCTTCTCTGGCGCTGTAGGATACGCAATTGCATCGCTTGTACTCTGAGTTGGAACTTCAAATGTATAAATCTCCTTATTCTCTCCCTCTGTGATACTGCTATTAGCCTCTTCCTCGCTTGTAAATACACTTTCTGAATCCTTTACATCAAAGTAAATAATTTCGTAAGAACCACCCTCTAACGCTACAACCTGATACTCCCACGCATTCATACCTTCAAAGGATGGCAGTTCTGTAACAGTTTCCCTTCTCGCTACCGTTGTAGCTTCCTCATTTTTATTACACTCATAGAAGCTGAAGCTTCCATCTGCGTTCTTAACATACTGATAGTATGCTGTATTTCCATCCTTATCTGTTGCCTCGTAAATCATCTGCTTTGTATCAACTAAATCTACAGTATCATACTTAGCCTCCGCAGAATCCTGGTCATATTTGATAACCGCAGTCACTAACTCTTTTGTCTTTTCTTCAACTACGGTCTTATCACCTGTACTCTCCGCATCTAACAGTTCTTTCTCTATTCCCTGTAAAAGCTGACCATAATTTGAATTCGCCAGAGTCTCTGCCTTCTCCTGCTCTGTTGTTGCTTTATCCAAATCACTCTTTGCCTGCTCTAATGTAGAGTTTGCTGCATTATACGCTGCTAAAGCCGAATCATATGCCGCCTGAGCCTCAGCCTCATTTCCTTCTGCATTGTTCAATGCCTCTTCTGCCTCAGCAAGTGCCTTATCAGCTGCAACCTTTGCTTCTTCCATCACTGTAATCGCATTTTCAATTCCTTCTACTGTCAGCTCTGATAACGCTTCATATGCTTCTGCTGCCACAAGGAATACACCTGTCTCTACTACAGCCTCTGTTGCTGTCTTTAACTCTTCTCTTACCGTTTCTTCCTTAGCAGCTACCTCTGTTAAATTCTCTTTTGCTGCTACTAATTCCTGCTGTGCCTGTGAAAGCTCAGCTTCCTTCTCTGTAAAATGCTTCTCTGCCTCGCCTCTTGCTGCCTCTACCTCTGCCTTTAATTCCTCTGCCTTCTCCTTTGCGTCAGTAGCCTTATCAACAGCCTGCTGCGCATCCTTCTCGGCTGCATTAATGGCTTCATCAGCCTTAGCCTGTGCATTCTCTGCTTCCTTTACAGCTTCATTATATGCCTTCTCCGCCTCAATATAAGCATCCTTTGATGCCTGTGCATCACCAGTTGCCTGTTCTGCTGCGTCCTGTGCCTTATTTGCTGCATCCAAAGCTGCTGCTTCATCTTCCTTTGCCTCTGTACTGGTTTCTGCTTTCTTAGCTTCCTCCAAAGCGTCAGCTGCTTTATCAGCCTCATCAGCCGCTTTATCTGCTTCCTTTACCGCTTCATTTGCAGCATTCTTACTCTCTTCAATATCTGTATCAAAGCCATCTAATGCTTCGTCTACCTTCTGCTCTCCCTCAATAATCGCATCCTCAGCCTTTTCCACATCCTGAGTTGCCTGAACTTCATTAATAATTCCCAAAGCTTCCGATGAAATGATGCCCTGTCCAATGGTTACAACCGCCTGAATTCCTGCATCAGCCTCCTGCTTTGCTGCATCCATCAAGGCATCCTTTGCTTCCTCAATCACGTCCGAATCGAGATTCTCCTTCAACTCCTCTACTACTGCTTCGGTGTCCTCCTTCACCTCGGCAAGCAGCTCCTCTTTCTCCTCTACAATACTCTCCTTAACCTCATCAACGAGATTCTCAGCCGTCTGCTTCACTTCACCCTGAATCTGTGACTCAACATTTGCCTCCTCAGCATAAGCAACTCTTCCCAGTCCTCCCACAGGTACTACAGTTCCCATAATGAGCGAAAGTGCCAATGTATTCGCGACAATTCTTGGTGTTTTTCTAATTCTGCTCTCGTTCTTTTTCATGATAATCCCTCTCTTTAATTTATACTTCCTTTTCTGCTTATACCCCGCTTAATCGTTACCTTTTCTGTAACGCACTGTTCATTAGTAATACCAACTCCAGTACACTTCGAAAGGGTTGCTCCCTTCCTGTTTTTCCCCACAAAATGGTGCCTTGCCAGCTCGCATTCTGTCGGTAAAAAATTTTCACGTCAAATGTCTCCTGCTCTCCTCTTACGCCCGTAGGCTCATTACCCTTATCTGTTATGTACATATCCTCAGCATCAAAGCTCCTCCTCTGCTCATATGCCTGAGGATATTTCATTTCATCCAGCAGCTCCTCCATTGCCAGAATAAATGACATCAATCCATTAAATTTTATACTCCCATCAAAAAACGGATTGTATATCCTGCCTTTCATCACTCTCTCATTATAGGAATCCACGCACACAACAGTATCTCTATACTTATTCGCTACTGCTCTGTCTCCCAAAACAGCTTCCCTCCTCTCAATCTCTATGGCGAGTATAACAGTCTATGGTTACATGAACGGTTACATTTCAAAATATGTTTTTCATTTCTTTTTATTTTGTAACCATACTCACCAAAGCACATATTGTGATACAATATACTTATATAGATAATACTCTGAAAGGAGTTTAGAATGCCTCATACACTACAGATAAACCTGTTGGGTTCATTTACCATAGAAAAAAACGGTAATTGCATAAGCGACCGCAATAATCGCTCACGTAAAATGTGGGCTTTATTGGCGTATCTGATTTACCATCATGAAAGACAAGTATCGCAAAATGAAATCTTTTCTACCGTATGGAATGATGATGAGAAAACAGACAATCCAGCTAATGTTCTAAAGGTTATGCTTCATCGAACCAGAGCGCTGCTAAATGACTTAGATACTGATTTGGGAAAGCAATGGATTGTGTCAGGCAAGGGCGAGTATTATCTAAATTCGGAAATTGCTTACAAGCTGGATATTATAGAATTTGAAAAGGAAATAGAGCTTGGAAGAAAACAAACTGATACCACAAAGAGGCTAACGCACTTTCAGAATGCAATTGCTCTCTATAAGGGCGATTTTTTGGAAAAATTTGTAGGTGATGCATGGGTTATCCCTATTGCCTCCTATTATCATGGGTTATATGTCGAAGTGTTAGAAGAGATGCTACAGCTATACGAAGCAGCAGAGCAATACAGCGAAATCATTAACCTTTGCCAGCATGTCTGCTCAACAGAAAAATATGAGGAGAGCCTATATATTTATTACATGAAAGCTCTTTTGGAAGTCGAACAATACCTGCCAGCCGCAGAATTATATCGTAACCTGCGTGAAAAACTCTATACGGAGTTCGGTGTTCAGCCATGTGAAGAATTACAAGCCCTCTTCCGCCAGGCACGCCAGGGACTTCATACTGACTTGATTGATATTAGTGATATTCCAAGACTTATGCATGCTGACAATGATGACCGCACTATGGCGTTATACTGTGAATTTGATATCTTCAAGCAGATTTATCATTTTTCATCCAGAGGCATAGAACGCAACGGAACTGTGATTCATCTGATTCTAATCAATATTACTGATATCAACGGCGAACCACTTTCCAAGAGAAGTCTTGCAGTAGGTGTAAAAAACCTTCGTAACCTGTTTTGCGATAAGCTAAGAAGAGGTGACATCGTATCCATGTGCAGCCCTTCCCAGTTCCTTATCCTGCTTCCAAATGCTAACTTTGAGAATACCCAGAAGGTCATGCAAAGGTTAATCGACGGCTTCTATCAGCAATATCCGCACACACCGATAAAGCTCAATCACTTTATTCAACCAGTACTCCCTGATTCTCAATTTAACAAGGACATAAAATAAACAGCACTTCAACCATTTTCATTGATTGAAGTGCTGTTTTCATTCTCCTATCCTGTTATTCCTGAACGCTCTACGCTTTGAATAAAGAACTTCTGTCCCACTAAATATACCAACGCAATCGGAAGTACTGCAAGCATCGCACCCGAATTGTTATACGCAACAACTAAAGAACTCAACTCTCCTCCATTTACATTGTTAACCGCGTTCGCCATTAACTCTGTATTACGCATATATAATGTGGTATTTGTTGTATCCGTCCACTGCCATGCAAATGCAAATAAGAATACTGTTACCATTAATGTTACTGCATTAGGAAGCATGACTTTGAAGAAGGTCTTAAATACACTGCAGCCATCCACATATGCTGCCTCTTCAAGCTCCTTTGGCATATTTTTGAAAAACTGTCTGAACATGAAGATAAATAATCCATTCTTAATTCCCAAACCCGTACATGCGAGAATAATACCTGGCCAATAGGTGTTAATCAGATTCAAACCGCCATAGAAAAATCTGAATTTAATATACATTGGCATAAACACCGTCTGCGGTGGAACCAATAATTCAAAGATTACCAGCATAAATAAAAGCTTATTCCCTTTAAACTTAATTCTGGCAAGACCATACCCTGCCAATGCACTCACTATTACTTCGATTAAAGCAATCAATGAAGAATATAGAACTGTTGTAATCAATGTCTTCTTATAATTCATCTGCTCTAAAATCGTTGTCAGATTATCCAGAGTGAAATACTTTGGAATATAACGCACTGTCGGGTCAAGATAATCTGGATAACTCTTAAAGGTGTTCAATATCTTTACAATATACGGATATATAATCATAAAACACAATCCAAGCAGGATTCCAAATCTGATGATTGACCACGTAAGACGAGCAATATCTCTCATCTGCGGCTTTTTCCAACATTTTTTCTTTTTCACAAATGATGTATGCTTAGTCAATGTATGTTATCCTCCTTGAAATAATTGATGATGAAATACCCAGAAATACTAATACAATCACAAAGTAAATCCATGAAAGTGCCGCTGCATATCCCATTTTTCCACTATTAAATGCCTGTGACTGAATATAATCCACCACTCCATACACAGGATTTGTAAAGGTATCAATAATGGTATACACCACACATACCAATACGTTAGGCAGTAACAGTGGGAATGTAATCTTCCAAAACTCCTCCCATTTGGTTGCCCCTTCCATCTTAGAGGCTTCAAAAACAGAAGGATTAATTGCCTGAAGTGCTGAAATAAATACAATAATCTGTACACCTGATGAATTTACAATATTCTGAATATTACCTACAACACTCATAACCAGATTGGTTGCAAATGCAGGAAGTCCAACGCCTGCCAGCATGGATTCCAAATGAAAGAACCCTCTTATTCCCATCTGACCAAAGGCACTTCCACTGCTGTCTGTTGCGATTTCCATCGTGCTATACAGAGCATTTGCCCCTTCCACCTTAGCAACAATACCAGTTGTCAAAATAACAGGCATGAAGAAAATCATACGGGCAATTCCTCTTCCCTTAAACTGCTGATTCAGCACATTGGAAATGAAGAAGCTGAATAAAATAATTACCACCGTATCCAATACGATTCCCTTAGCGGCATTGGCTAATATCAATCGAAATTCTGTATCTACCATAAAGGCATCAATGTAATTCTGCCAGCCTATAAAGGTCTTTTCTATTCCACTAAACTCAACTGTAACATTGTTAAAGGAATAGATGAAAGAATTCGCAATGGCTGGAATAAATATAAAGATTGCACCAAGAATTACTGGCAGTAAAAATATGTACCCTGATAATTCACGCTTGGTAAATAATGCTTTTTTTCTACCTTTTTTCATGATTCATACCCTCCATTACTTTCTTACTACCAAATATGACATAGGCTCAACGCTTCCGTCTTTACTCTTATAAGCTCTGTCACCATAATTTACATATACCTTCGTGCCATCCTCGTATGTAACCATGTTTACATCCTCTGAAATATGTGTATGACTGTATATTCTACTATTTTCTAACACTCCAAAGCTGGTCTCACGCTCCTTGCAGCTATCCACTATGTAATCCATCCACAAATCATAGTTTACTGAAAACAAATCCGACTGGTCTGTATCCTGAAGCTCTAACTGGTCTGCATACATTAAGAGGAAATGGTAACCTGCACCGCTCTCCACTGCCTCAAGCAGACTCCTATCAGGATTATTTTCCTGATTAATGTTGCCACAGGTATATGGAATATTCCCTTTCAGCACCATGCCTACAAACGGGATGGAATAACTCTCCAGTCTCTGATGACTGCTTGATGTCGGTACATTCGTCAGGCTATCAGCATATTGCAGAGCGTACTCATTGGCTCCATCAAGCTTTAATGCAAAGCCCTCCTCGGAAAGCTTCTGTAACACTTCCTCCTGATACAGCTTTGCTGTATTGCGGGTCATTCCTTCATTAACATCATAATTACCACACAGAATACTTCCCATACTTGATAAATACAGTTCATTAGACGCAAGGTCATATTCTTTGATAAAGCTCTCTACAGTCTCGCCGTAAAGCTTTGGTGAAACCAGATATGACGCTCCACTGTAGCTCTTATTCAGGCTTGCAGGATTAAGCTTAGCAAGATAAGCAGTACTCTTCTTCAAGTACTGTACAACATCCTCCGAATCCGTAATACCGTTTCCTTTTTCATAAATTCTTATAAAATCTACGCTAGGCGCAAGCCCTGCCCCTATCGCCGAAAGCTTTTCCTGCAATTCATTAAAGCCCTTTTCTCCACCAAGCTTTGAAGAAACCTTAACCTTTGATGGATTCTTGTAATAATAACCACCATTCATCATTGCCTTGTAAATCAATGATAAGTCATTTACACCCTGTTCCTTTAATAAGGACGCAATCTCATATGCTTGCTCAAAATCCGTAAGAGCGTATTCAGAATCAATTGGCACTCCGATGTAATTCACTGTCTTATCTATGCTTCCAATAAGTTCAATATCTACTTCCTGGCCAGTAACCTCTGTCTTTCCATCAAATACACCCTTCTGTGTCAGGTAATCAGCATAATATCTTGCCATTCCAGAATAATCTGCATCCTCTCCTGACAACATATGATATCTGACTACATAATCTGTATCGGCAGGATTCTCATAGAATGCGTAGGACACGCCTTCCACACCGAAGTCATCAATAATCTCATATTCAAAATACGGATACAACAAATTATAGCCAAACTTTGACTGCTCAATCTGAGCTGTCAGACCGCCCATTGCCGCACCATTCTCTACCACTCCAAAGGTTGCATAATCATCGCTCTTTACGCCAAATACAGGGAAGCTTGCCGAAAGTCCAAGCTCTGAGTAATCCGAATAATCCAAACCATAGTCATAGCCATAGAAGGATACCGCCATACTTGTCATGGAATTACCAGAAGTATCATTCTCAACAATACATCCACTTCCATCCGGCACAAAGAGATATCCATCCTGTGTGTAATTAGATGCCGCAAAGCATGGCAGAAGATAAATTCTTGTCAAATACTCCTGTCCAGACACATACACATCCGATATATCACACTTTACTACCAAATCTGCGCCTTCGAGAGAGTAGGTTACTGGAATCTCAAAATAAGTAAAATCTAAATCACCCTTTAAAGAACCAATCTTCTCAGCCTCCGCGATTTTATCCTCCTTGGTAATTCCTAATAAGTCATAAACCTCTGCAATCTTCTCGATGACATTATTCACCTTCAAAGGCTTTACAATATAAATTGTCCCAAGCTCTGGCAGATTCGGATATGTCTCCGTATAAGAAGCCTTCTCCAAATCCGAAAGCTTATCATACACAATCTTTGTATAGTTATTTACAAAATCTCGATAAACCAGTCTGGTAATCTCGCCAGCGTCCATCATCTCATTTAATCTGGCGTCATAGCTTTCATAGGTTTCCTTGGTAAGTGACGCAAATACCGCCGACTGATCAAAGTTTGTCCCCAATCCATAGGTCACTGTAACGGTATTATCCTCATTTACCTCCATCCAAATCTGATTCTTAATAGATGACTTCGCATCCGGATAAGAGCTCATCTTGAATTTCGCAAGGTCCGTCGTATAGTACTCAATCATTACCTGACTCTGTAAGGTCTTCTTCACTGATTCTGGAATCGTATTATAATCTGCCGTTGAAAGATTGTAGATTTCATTAGAATAACGAACAGAACCATCTGTCTTGTTATATACGGCAAACTGGAAATCCTCTCCAAAATACATGGCAAGATAATCATTCTCAATGGCAAGCTCCATATTGGATAAACCTTGTGGAAGCTTCCCTGTGTATTTGTTATTACTCTCAGGTAAAATAACTACCTGCTCATCCTGAGTGTAATCATCTCTTATCTCATTATTTGTGGCTTCGGTCAGTCCGCAACCGCCAAGTCCAATACTCATTAAAAGTGCTGCGGTCAGGACAAGCCATTTATTCTTTTGTCTTATCATACATTTCTATCTCCTTAACCGCCCATTTAGTATTTCATCCTAAGATAAATCTCTTCAATAATAATGCTGGCAAATACAATTACCTGCTGAAGCAGATTTACAAAAAGAATCAATAAACACGCCATTGCCATCATCGCAACAAATGTTGCAAACAGGACAATTAATGCTCTAAACAATGTATACTGATGCGTTACAATCTGACTTACCAACAAAAGGAATGCACACCAGAAGGTTGCCAGCATACCAAACACAGCATAAAAGGTTGCCTCTCTCTGAACAAAGAAATTACTCAGAAAAATCATAGGAATATGAATAATGATATATGGAACCAAAGCATAAGCGGTTGCTGTGCATATATCATACATGGTTCCCTTACCATCACTCAGACAAGTCAGTCCCCAGTTGCCTACGCAAAAAAGTGCCATAACACCTATGGTTCCCCAAAAGGTAGAGAACATATTGTAATCTACATTCTTTCTTCCGCCAAAAATATATCCTGTGAACAAATTCTCTGCAACCAAAACCAGGTTAAACAGTATAAAAATTACAATTGCGGTTCGCAAAGAACCTCTCTTTTCATGCTTCAAATCCCAATAAGCATCGAAGGGATGTACAATTAAATACAAAGCATATTTTAATTCTTTTAAAAGCCCTGTCATTATTCATCCTCCCTTCCGTGCTGTATATAAGTCTCACCTTTGACGTAGCATCTGATTCTGCGAGCTAAGGATGCAAGCGTCAGAATAACCACCAGTAATATAATCGCCATGAACATTATAGGAAATATACTGTCTGCCTGCTCTTTTCGTAACGCTTCCTTGGTATCTGAATACTTCTCCACCTCATCCGCATTCATATAATATTCCATTGCCTGCTCATAATTACCTGTCGAATACTCAGAGTTTCCAAGGCCAACATAGGCATAATCAAAATTAGAATTTCTCTCTGCTACCTTTCTCCAGGTTTCGTTTGCAAGGTCATAATCACCATTTGCAGCATAACCCTCTGCCTCAATCAAAAGGCTGCCATAGGTCGTCGGACTGTACATCAGAATCTGTCCAAGTCCCGAATCCAATACATATAATCTGCTTCCTACATAATCTACGGCAACAGGTGTCATAAGCTGCCCCTTCTTTGTACCCTTGCGCAAGGATACATGAAGAAGAACACCATCCGAATTATAGGTAAAAAGCTTTCCATAATAGCTGTCAAGCAAAGTATAGATTCCATTTTCACCCAAAGCCACATCCGTCATCTTAGAAGGGGTGTCTCCAAAATACAATTCTCCTACAGGTGCAAACAGTCCCTTTCTCTTCAACACATCCGTTCCCATGGTATTGAGCTTCTTAATTGGTGTTACTTTACCAGACATATCACCATACATAATTACCTGGTCAATTTCCTCTGCTGATACAGAAGAGATTGTTCCCCAAATAAAGTTCTTCTCATCAATCTTAATATTGTTATACTCAGTTGGCACATAATACTGCATCTGTGCGCGCTGCTCATCTGTCGAAATCTTTCTTAATAATTTATCCAGCGCCGAAATCTGTACAGACGGCGCACCCATGTAACCTGTAAACTCGCCATCCTTTGTAAACTGCAACAGACCATTGTTGTTATTTCTGGCAACCACTGACATTCTGCCTGTAGAATCTACAACAATCTTGGTAGGCAAAAAGGATGTAAGCTTGATTCCCACCAGATTCTCAGGCTTCAAAATCTCCTGCTGCACATTACCTTCTTCATCTGTAATTAATATTCTTTTATTCTCAGTATCTGCAATATACATAGTACCGTCATCTGCAACAAAAATACCTTCTGGCTTCTTAAGTGTTGTTACAGTACCATCCTGCAAGATAAACTCCGTATAAATTCTCTCTACTGTTAAATTCTCATCAAGCCTTACTACAGCACCTTTAATGGAATCCACAATATAAATCTTGTCACTTCCGCTGACAAACATATCTGCGGCGCTGCTTAAGCCCTCACCGTTTACCTCGATATCCATTAAAGACAATGACTTCTTATATTCATAAGCATCTGGAATACTGACTGCTCTTCCTTCCCTTGAATAAATATAGGCAGATTCCTGAGAATAGTCTTCACTGGCATAGCTTACAGGCGTACTACCAAGCACAATGCAAAGAGCCAATGCCAATCCCATTAGAATTTTTTTCCTCATAGCTTTCTCCACTTTCTATACCTTATTCCTTCATACCCGATGTTGACATCGTCTCCATAACATTTGACTGTGACAGGATAAATACCACGAGTGGCACAAGTATTAAAATAATACTAATCGCCGCACCAACGCCTGCTCTTGCCACGCCGCCTGTCGCAATCTGACTCAAGGCATAAGGCAATGTCTTGAGCTGCTCAGTATAAACATATGGTGACGCTCCTGTTGCCCACAAATCACGTACAGAGAATACAATCAAGGTCAACCACGCAGGCTTTACCAATGGCATAACAATCTGTGAAAATTTAACCCAGTCATTTGCTCCATCAATCTCTGCACTCTCTAAAAGTGACATCGGTATCATCTGGTCCATAAACTGCTTCATCAGGAATAAACCAAGCGTATTACTGAAAGCAGGTAAAATATATACCATATAAGAATCTGTCAAATTTAACGCATTCATCACAAGATAATTAGGAATTGCAAGTACTGCACCGCTAAACATCAGGGTTCCCTTAATCATTGAGAATATGAACCTTGAGCCAGGAAATGTATAACGTGATAAAACATACGCTGCCATTGATGCCAGAATAATATGTCCAAAGGTTCCCACTGCTGTGATAAATACTGAGTTAAAGAGATATCTCTGGATTGGCACCCATGAATCTGTCATCAACGAAAACAAGTCCTTATAGTTCTTCAACGTTGGATGCTGCGGCAAAATCGTAGGCGGGAACACCCAAAGCTCATTTGCAGGCTTTAATGACATTCCTATCGCATAGATTAGCGGAATCATCATAATCAGTGTAAAAACACTAAGTGCCAGAATCATTACCACGTCGCCGCCTCTGGACCTTGACAGTCTCTTTTTAATCAAATGCTGTTTTTTCTTAGTTTTCATATCTATCTCCATTCTGCTACTAAAATATTGTGAAAATAGAAATTCTTATCTTCCGATTTTCTTAATCAACTTCTGCACTGCTGTATTAAGTCCCAGCATAATCAGGAACAGCACCGTCGCAATCGAGGACGAATATCCCATCTCATAGCGCACTGTACCGTAATCCTCCAAATGCTGCATTACTGTATGCGCACAATAGTCAACACTAGGATTACCTGCAAGACCTGTAATAATTGCACCAATTGAAAAGGCTCCTGTAATGGAAATAACAGCACTAAACAGCATCTGCGGCTTCATCAATGGCAAAGTAATATACCAAAGCTCCTGCCAGCGGTTTCTGATACCATCCATAGCACCTGCCTCATAGTACTCCTTACCGATACCCTGAAGTCCTGCAATAAATGACAGGAAGGAGGTACCAAGGCTTCCCCACAATACTGTAAAAATAATAATCGGAACTACATAATCCGCATTTTCCAGCCATTTAATAGGAACAGAAATAAATCCGTAATTAATGAGAAATGCGTTTAAATATCCCTGCGCATCCGAACTGAAGATAATCTTAAATACATTCGTCATACCACCTGCAAGGGACGGCGAATATAATAACACCGTAAACACCACGCGCACGGCTCTTGGCAATTCATTCATAAACCACGCCATCAGCAGTGACAATAAATATCCGCCAGGTCCCGTGATTAATGCAAACATCAGTGTATTACCAAGTGCCTTGATATACAAATCATCCGCCAAAAATAATCTGTAATAATTCTTAATTCCAATAAAATTAGGCTTCTCCAGCATGTTAAAATCCGTAAAACTGAAATATATGGATACCACTACTGGACACACCGTAAATACAATAAAAAGTATCAGATATGGTGCAAGAAACAGGTACTTCACTTTATTTCTCTTAATCTGCTTCCACTGATACGCCAGATCTGCATGCACCCTTTCCTTTAAGGTCATCTCCTTCATAATCCACTACTCCAATCCAAACTCACTACGTTTTACCGTAATTTCTTCTGTAATATTATCCGAATATTTCATCAGTTGATCTCTTGGGTCTTCACCATTATTAATTACTGCAAGCTTTGCAAAATTAACATTTCTTTCCGTATAGTATCCACCTGGAATATTCGGAACGCCTCTAAGATTTGCCAGCTGCTCTAACAATCCGATTCTATCAGTTGCAGACCAAGGCATACGCTTCAAAGCCTCAATATTCGCTGTATTATATCTTGCAGCCGCGCCCATTACTGCCTCCAACTGGCTGCCAAATTCGTACTGGGCATCCGCATCTGTCCACCATTTCATAAAGGTCCATGCAGCTTCCTTGTTATCGCTACTGTTCATCAGAATACAGCCCTTTGATGTCGCTGGTGAAACATTATTGATACTGCCATCCTCCTGCTCTACTCCTGGGAGAACGGTCATTGCCCATTTTCCCTTAATCTCAGGAGCACTGATGGAAAGCAGATTGTACATGGTGTAATCTGCAACACCAATCGGCATCTCTCCTGTTCTAAATCGATTCTCAAAGCTGTAATCTACAGGTAAGCTGTATTCTGTGTAAAAATCTGTCCAGAACTTGAATGCATCCAATGAAACCTTCTCATCTAAAGCACTCGCTTTGTTATCCTCAGTGTAATATTCCCCGCCAAACTGATAAAGGAACATCGTAAAGCTTGATACAATTGCAGGCATCGCAATGTTCATATTTTGAGACTGCAATACAGGAAGAATCTCAATAATTGACTCCCATGTAGTCAACTGCTCAGGCTCAATTCCCAAATCCTCAAGGATATCTGTTCTGTAGAAAAGCATATTGTATGACAAAGTTTCTGGAAGTGCATACACGCCGCCATCATATTCGAACGGCTCTATCGCACTGTCATAAAATCTTTCAGCAACCTCTTCATAGTCTTCAAACAATGTTAAATCATATACAGCATTTCTCAATGCAAAATCAACGGGAACCTGTCCCTGTGTCTGCAATACCACGTCAGGGCTGTTATCTGTTAAGCTTGCCATTAAAATCGTATTCTCAGGCACAAGCTGAAGCTCTACATTAATACCATATTCCTCTGTAAAGTCCTTTAAAATCATCTCATTTAAGGCTGATGCCTGGTCGCGACCACCTGTAATACCGCTTCCAATCCATACCGTAATCGTCTCGGCATCCTTTAGCGTCTCGCCGCTTCCAAGAATATTTTCATCCTCCGTAAAGGAATAAATCAGCTCCTTAACACCCTTTGTCAGCTTCACAATAAATGAATCATTACTCTTATCTACATTTGCTGAAGGCTCTGAAATATAGATGTAATCTATCATAAGATGATGCTCTCTAACTGTCATAATCCAGTTACCAAAGGTTCCTACCAAATCTCTGAATCTTGTATACTGGCTTGCGATGTTAGAAGGCTTTGTATACATTTTCTCTAAAACAAAAATTAACTGATTCAACTGCGCTGTCAGAGAGTTATTCGCTCCTGTCATCTCTATCAGGCTATCATGTATCGCTTGTAAGGCTTCTGCATTTACTTTCAATGCCTCTACCGTCTCTGGCATATAAGTCGCAATCTGATAATCTCTGTCCGTATCTGGTGTGGCACCCAAGAGAGATAATAATTTAATGTTGATACTGTTCAAATTCTCCAGTACCTCATCTGCCTCCACCAATATGTCGCACATATCACCAGAGGTCTGCTTTAATGTAATCTCATGCTCGCCTTCCTCCAGATAGAACAGGTAAGGTGTCTCGCCACCAAATTCATCTGTCTGCCAGTCTTCATCATAATAGAAGTGATTATTTGCAGCCTCCTTAAACGGCAGCTCGCCATCTATATAAATCGTTCTGTTACTATAAATATCCTGTGCATAATTCTGCTTGCTTCTACTGCCAATGTAGTAAAAACCACTCTCTGGAATAGTTACCTTCCAGCTCATCCACTGTCCAGGATACTTCCACGCCGAACCTGCCACTACATTAATCAGCTTCTTTGATGTAGAATATGGGTGATTCTTAGTCGAGGTATTATCATTCTTACCGTGAAGTGTCGGGTCGCTCTTTTCATCACAGCTTTCTGCCTGAAGATACAATACACCGCCATCGAAAACTCCCTCTGCATTCACTGCACCTGCTTCCAAATGTCTTGCATAAACTTCTTCATACGAATCTACTTCTATCTTTTCAGAAGACAAGGTAATCTGACTAATTGCCATCGGCTCCTTCTCAGATACGATACTCAATGTATGTGTTCCCTTCTCAAGATAAAAGTAAAGTGCTTCGCCGTAATAGCAAAAGGCATCTTTAATGCGACACTGACTCCAATGAGGTATTTCTACCTGGTCCGCCCATACTGTATCTGTTCTTCCTCCTGCCTCATCATCCGCATAGAAACGACTGAACTCTACATTTTTAGCCTCTTCAAATGGTACCTCACCATCTATCAGAATATTTCTAACAATGGTACTGCCATAGCCTTCCATTGGATAATACTCTACATTAATCGAGTACATTCCACTCTTATCTATTACAAATTCCCATTCGGTCGAACCCTGTTCGTCCGTCAGAATTACATTTTCTTTTCCAAAATATTCATCTACTATCTCACCACCATCAAGCTTTGTTACCTGTGATGCCAAAATAGTCAAAGTTTCATTGTGAAACTCTTTATCATTATGTTGTTCCTGATAATATTTGTAGCTTATTGCATCAGAAATGCTGACTTTATTCGTCGAAACCACCTCTGACTGCGTATTTTCCTGATTACCTGCCACTGCTACATTACATGTTCCTGCAAGCATTACAAGAGTCAGTGCTAAGCTAATCATTCTATTCGGTATTCTCTTCAATATAAACACGCCTTCCTGAAAGTAAAGCGAGTAGGAGCTTTCCTACTCGCTTCGTATTTCTTCCTATTATTCAAGTGAAGTTAAACCTGAAAATGCCTTAATCTCATCATCTGAGAATGCATAATCATAAATTGCCAATTCATCTAAGTAACCATGATAATACTCACCTGTACCCCATGGTGCATATCCTACAAAGATTACACCCTCTCCGCCTGTAATATCTGTTGGCTTGTAGCCTTCAGGCATCTCAAGAGAAATAATTTCTCCCTTTGTTGAATACAATGTATGCGAATTCTCTTTTACAACAAGTAAGTACTGCTTCCATCCATTTGCATCACTTGCCAAGCTTACTGTCTGCGCTCTTTCACCATTATTGTTATATCTCTCAACTGTTACATTTGAACCTGTATCAAGAATTGCAAGATATTTCTCATATAAATACTCAGGTGCATTACCATCAGGTGCCATAAAGAATGGCCAGTTTGTCATGCTCTTTGTATTAACTGATACAATAACTGTGAACTCATCCTTACCTGCAAGAGGATTATTACCAGAAGCATCCTGAATGGTCAGATAGTAGTTACCCTCATCGTCATCCATATGGATAGCCTTGCCATTATGTCCGTCATCAGCGAGCACTGCTGCTCCATTTGATGCAACCGCTTCAATTCCGTTAGATGTAAAGCCCGTTGCTTCATCATCAAATGTGAAATGTGCAAGCAATCCATCTGTCTCAGGAATTGCCACATAAGGCTTATTCAAATCAGCAAACTTATCTTCAAGAGATGTAACATCTCCAGCAACTGCCTTGTCATACATAGCCTGAATAACAGGCTCTATCTCTGCATATGCTTCTGCTGGTGTTTTCTCCAAATCTAAGATTGCGTTATTTACACTTACAAGCTCATTACCTGATACAACTCTTGACGCATCATACTTATAGTTGTTAAACATAATCTGGAACATCTCAATAGAATCCTCATCAGGAATTCCGTACATTTCCTGATACTCAAGAGCCTCTTCCTCTACAAGTGTCAGTCTGTTTGCCATAGCAACAAGTACTGCTGCAATCTCCTCAGGCTTCTCTACACCTTCCATAATGTGATACATAGCTGCTGAGTAAGATGTTGTACAATAATCATCTGCCTGTGGTCCCATAGGTCCAGGAAGAAGTCCTACATTAAATCCGATATCATTTACACCCTGTACGAAGTACTTCATTTCGTTATAAATCGCACAGTAGAATACTGATTCCTGATTGTAGAAGTTTGCATTTGCATAAGACAAATACTCCTTCTGTGACAGGTTAGAAAGGTAATTCAAAGCTTCCATTGTATTATCTGAAAGTCCTGTAAACTTATAACCGCCTGTTGTCTCATCCAACTCTGCAATAGAACCATTATTTGCCAATACAAACTGTGGAACAATAATCTCTTCCAAACCACATGATAAAGGTGCTACAGTTCCGTCAGACTGTGCAACGATTTCCGCACAAATCTCTTCAAACTTATCAAAGGTCCACTCACCATTTCTTACAAGCTCATATGGGTCCTCGATACCGTACTGCTCAATATAGTCCTTATTGAAACAAAGAACAGAACGGATAATATCACCATTATTCTTTCTCATAAAGTTAACACCATACTGCTTACCATAGAGATATCCTAAATTATTAGCATCTCCCCATGGATTGCTGTCAAGCTTGATAATATCTGCAATCTGTGGGTCATTCATATCCATCATGACGTTGTAACCGTATACATTAGCTGCATCAAAATGGCAATATGGCATACCTTCGTAAATATCACAATAGGTTTCGCCTGCTGCCTTGGCAGTCAACAGTGCTGCTTCAAAATCCTCTCCCTTATCAGCCTGAGAAATTTCAAATACGCAGTTATAATCCTTTTCAATAGACTCCAGCGCTTCCATTAATGCCAATGTTTCATTAGATGTATCATCTACATTGGAAGCATAAGTCCAGTATGTAGTATTAAATACCTTCAGTCGGATGGTTCTTCCTCCTAAGTCCATTGGAGTCTCCTCAAAACCTGCATAGGTCTCGACTTCCTCTACCTCTGTTTCGGCTGTAGTCTGCGCTACCTCCTCCTGTGTTGAAGATGTCGCTGACTCTTTTACCTCCTCTGTCTTCTCTGAGCTGCTTCCACATCCTGATAACAGTCCCATAACCATGGACAATCCTAATAAAATGCTTAAAACCCTCTTCTTCATGCCCCTCCAATCCCTCCCGATGTTTTGGGAGTTTTGCTTTAGTTTTTACTAAAATTATTTATTTTTATGTAAAGATTACATAATTTATTTTATAGTATACCCATCGCGCTATTTATT
>JAFUKJ010000019.1 GCA_017467805.1 Lachnospiraceae bacterium | reverse complement strand
CTAGATTCGAGGTACCACGACAGGATTTTCGTTACAGTACCTCGCAGGCATTATCAATATACAAATATAAGAACGAAATCATGAGTTAAAGCACCTGTGTATAGAATTAATTCATTCTAATTCAATACCTTAAGCTTGGCTGATATGAAAGAACAGGGCAGAATGTCTTTCATTAGCCAGTTAAATTAAAATTTAATTGAGTTATCGTACCTTTGACTATTCCAAGATTCCAATCCAGAGGTAATAAATCCAGCCACCGTTCGTTAGCTCGACAAACCAAAATTTATCAAACCTCATAAGGAGGCTCAAGTATATCCATCCCTTAGTCTGGCAATACTATATAGAAAATCTACAAGGAGTCTCCATATGCCCGATTTTCTACACACCATCGAATCCTACTTAAGATACTTTGTCGAATTCTGTACCATCATATTGGAACTGCTAGGTGTTGCCATTCTTGTCTTTACTGCTCTCAAATGCTTCCTCGAATGGATTCGCCATGATACCAAAGTACGTCTGGACTTAGCAAAAGGAATCGCTATCTCCTTAGAATTCAAAATGGGAAGCGAGGTTCTTAGAACTGTTGTTGTCCGCGAATGGGAAGAACTTGGCATTCTGGGGGCAGTCATTATTCTAAGAGGGCTTTTAACCTTCCTTATACATTGGGAAATTAAGCATGAGGAGAAATCTCTGCATCTCAAAGAAACAACATTACCAACCGAATTCTCGAATCAAAAACAACAATAAAAGAAGCTCTGGAAACTTCTTAGTCTCCAGAGCTTTATATGATTCTGTCATCTACGCTTCGCTCAACACACCATCCACGATATGTACAATCCTCTTCGCATTCTGTGCTACATTCAAATCATGGGTAATCATAACAATTGTATTCCCCATCTCATTCAGCTTCTTAAAAAGCTTTAATACCTCCTGACCGCTGGAGCTGTCTAACGCTCCCGTAGGCTCATCTGCAAGTAGAACCGCAGGCTCTGATGCCAAGGCTCTTGCAATGGATACTCGCTGCTTCTGACCTCCTGAAAGTTCATTCGGCTTATGCTCAAGTCTATGGTCGATTCCAAGAAGCTTTACAATCTCCATACACTGATTTCTGGCTTCCTTATGACTCATTCCGCGCATCAGTAATGGCATCATAATATTCTGCATGACGTTATAGGTAGGAATCAGCTGATAATTCTGAAAAATAAATCCGATATCCTTATTACGAACCTCTGTCAGATACTTTTCCTTCGTGTCATGAATCGCTCTGCCATTTAAGTAATATTCACCAGAGTCCAAAACATCCATACACCCGATGATATTCATCAAAGTCGTCTTACCAGAGCCAGACGGTCCAAGAATTGCTACAAATTCTCCCTTTTCTACAGTAAAATTAACATCCTTTAATACAGGAACATTCTCCTCACCTAACATATAGCCTTTATTTACATTCTTAATCTCGATAATTTTTTCCATTTCTCATACCTCATTATTCCTGATTCAATGCCACTACAGGAATCAGTCTTGATGCCTTAAATGCAGGATAGAATCCAAACAAAGTACCTGTGATTACGCCAAAGGCAAGCGAAAGCACTGCACCCGATACCGAAAGCTCAACTCTTACGCCAAAGCTCTCAATAATAGGCGTGATACCAAGTGAAATCAACACTCCTAATATCGAACCGATAAAGCTCATAAAGCAGGCTTCAAACAGGAATTCCATCAAAATATCTCTCTTCTTGCAGCCAAGTGCCTTCAAGATACCAATCTCATTGGTTCGCTCCTTTACCGATACAAACAATACGTTCATAATACCGATACCACCAACTATAAACACAATCGCAGCCATAGCTATCAGCAAAAGCTGTAAGGTGTCATTAGACTTTGAGGCTGCCTCCATCTTCGTTCCTGCATCAGAAATTGAGAAGGAAGCATTTGAATAGCTGTCCGCAAGTACTGTTTCGATATTTGTCATAATCGTGTCTACATCATCCACATTCTCCGCAATAACAGTGACTGTAGGGCTGATGTCAGAGCCTGTAATATACTTAATACCCGTTTCATAAGGAATAAAGATAGCTGTATCAGGGCTGATTCCCGAGGAAACACTTCCCATTTCCGAAAGCACACCGTTTACCACATATGGTCTGCCATCTATGTACACAATATTGTCGTAGGCATCATAAGCACTACCGAAAATTTCCTTTGCGACAGTTGCTCCCAATACGCAATACTTTTCCTTATTCTCATCATTTTCATCTGTAAGAAACTCGCCGATTGCCATAGTAAGATTACTCATCTCTCGGTAATTACTCTTTACGCCAGCTATGGTGTAGGAGCCTGCTTCTTCAAGCTCCCCACCCTCTACGCTAGCTGTCGTGGTATAAGAAATAGTCGAATCAGCAATACCTGGTACAAAGGTTTCTATTTCCTCTATATCCTCTGTGGTTAATACCACCTTATTCCTATCATCTCTACTGCTGTTGCCTCGTCCGCCTCCAAAGCCGCCCATAGAAAAGCCGCCGCCTCTTGAACCGCCCCTTTCAGATGAACCGCCAAAGGATGCACCACCACCAGGCATACTGCTCATATCTGGCATAGAACCCATGTCAGGTATACCGCCTTCCATTGCCGCAAAGTCCTCCATATTAAAAGAAGACGCGCTTCCTTCATAGGTAATGTCAATTGCTCCTGCATTCAGGTTCTTGAACTGCTCCGCAACCTCCATCTGACCACCTGTACCAATGGCAAACACAAGCATAATTGTGGCTGAGCCTACGATGATACCTACAGAAGTCAGAATGACTTTAAATTTATTCTGCATTAGATTGATAAACACCAATCTTAATAATTCCGTTATTCTCATGACTTAGTTACCTTACTTTCAATCAGAACTACATCGCCCTCAGAAAGTCCTTCCACAATTTCTATATTTACGCCATCCGTAAAGCCTGTCACAACCTCCTTGGTTACTACATTACCTGCTTCATCATAGAGCTTCACATAGGAAGTGTCTCCCTCCGTATAAACTGCTCTCTTTGATACATAGATTACCTGCTGGCTTTCCTCAGTTACAAAGGTTACCTCGCCTGTCATGTCCTCATATAAGCCTGATACATCGCCCTGTACCGTAACTGTAATTGTATAGTAAACATCTCCACTGTCGCTATCATATTCTGCATCAGAAACCTCACTGATTACACCTGCATAAATGACATCAGGATATGCCGTCAGGCTAATATTTACCTTACCCTCTGTATCAATTGACTCTAAGTCAGACTCTAGCACGCTAACCGCCATCGTTACCTGTTCCTCATCGTACAAGGTAATCAGACCTGTATTTCTGCTGACACCATCCCCTGCTGCCAAAGACACCTCAGTTACCACACCGCTATACTCTGAAACGACCTGATTATCAACTATGTAGCTGTCAAACTCAGCAAGCTTTGCAGTTGCGTCCTCATAGCCTTCATAAACTGACTCTAACTGACTGTCCAAGCCTGCAGTCTGAATATCATACCAGTCAGAAGCCACACTGGCGTAATACAAGCTGGTTTCCATAGTCTGTGAAGCACTAAGTACGCCACTCTCATAATCACGCTGTGCCTGATTCCACTTAGTCGTTGCCTGAGCTACTTCTTCCAAAAGCTTCTCATTTTCTTCTTCAAGGCTTTCAATTTCATCCTCTATCTCATCCACAAAAGCCTGCGCTTCCTCTCTGGCATTCTCATAGGTGGTATAATAAAATGCATTGTTGTATCTGTCCGCAAAGCCCTGCTCCACTGCAAACTCTGCCTCCTCTAAATACACCTTTGCGGTAGAAAGCTCGACTGCAAGTTCCCCAAGTGCAAGCAGATTCTCATTAATCTGCACCTGCTTCTCATTAACAGCTTCTGCTGCCTCATCTACCTTCGCCTGCAACTCTGCTACAGTCTCGTTATATACCACCTGTGCCAGCTTGCCGCTTAATACATAGGAATCATAGCCCTGCTGTGCTTCTACTCTAGACTCCTGCTGCTCAATTTTCAAAGTATCATACTCTGCCAGTGTATCTGTAATATCCTCCTGCAGTTGTGTTCTGATTTCATCAACACTCTCCTGCGTCAATGTATACAGAACATCTCCAGCCTCTACCTTCTGTCCGACCGTTACATGTACATCTTCTACCTCTAATTCCTGTTCCTGAGATGTAAAACCAAAGTTTCCAAAAGAAAAGGTCATCTCCTGCATACCGCCACCCATGGAACCACCGCCCATGCCGCCAACCTGAATACCACCTGCATTACTAAAGCTGCTTCCTGCTGAACTTGAACTGTCGGAATCACTCACAAGCGCACTGATATCTAAATCAAAGGTCTGTGTCTGCGTTCCGATATTTACCTCTGAATCCTCAGTCACACCAACTGTCAAATCACCAAAGCCTACCATAGTTTCCTTATATACAATTTCTTCCTCAGGCTCGGCATTCTTCGTAGCAAAGATTACGCCTGCCGTTATCACACCTACTGCAGCCACACCGCCTGTCACGGCTCCGACCACTTTTTTATTTATTTTTTTACTCATTGTTATCTATATCCTTTCCAATGCCTATTGCGCCTCACCTGATACAACACTGGCAATATAATAAGTATCTCCAGCCTCCAGGCCTTCTGTAATTTCCACATAGATTCCGTCTGTAAAGCCTGTTGTAACAGGTGTTAACTCATAGGAATCTCCATTCTTGATATAGACATATTCTTTATTACGCTTCTCTACAATTGCCTTACGTGATACATAGACAATATCCTCTGTTTCTTCTATTACAAAGGTAACATCTGCTGTCATTCCACCATAAATCTTAGAGGTATCTCCCTGAATAGCAATCACAACTGGATAACTAATCGTAGCAGAACCCTGACTGGTAGAGGTTGTGGTAATCGAATCCACAATTCCCTGATAAACCTCGTCTTCATATGCTGTCAGATTAATTTCAACACTATCGCCAACCTGAAGCATAACGACGTCCTCCTGAAATACATCAACAGTAATTGTCATTGCATCGCTTGTCACATAGGAAAGCAATGTTCCCTGTGATATCAGGTAATCATCCTTTGCATAGCCCACCTCTGTCACAAGTCCTGTTCCCTGGGCATAGACCGTTCCATCTCCTACAAAAGCTTCAAATGCATCAAGCTTTGCGGTAATCTCATCCAATTCGTTCTGCGCTTTTGTTAACGCATTTTCGTAGCTTGCCATATCATTATCGTACTGAGTCTTTGCAATCTCACCTTTTACCTGCGCACTTTCATATTCCTGCTTTGCCTCAAGAAGCTCCTTTTCACTTAACGCCTCATCATATGCCATCTGCGTCTGAATCTCATACACCTCATCAATTTTGCTCTGAATCTGCTCATTGGAACTGTCCAGACGCTCGAAGAAATTCTCATAGGACTCTTTTGCAGACTTTAACTGCTGCGCAGCCTCGATTTGATTTGTAAAATAATCCTCGCTGACATCCTCCACCTTTTCCACGGCATCTTCATATGCCTCAATAATCGCATCCTTCTGCTCTATATAATCCTCCGAAGTAATACTTAACTGTAGCTCTAATATCTCATCTAAGAGCTGGTCAATCTGTATCAGCTGTGCTTCTACCTCAGTATTGAGCCTTGAAACTGTCGCGTCATAGGACTGCTGTGCCAGATTCTTTGCAAGCATTGTTTCATCGTAGCTTAGGCTTGCTGTCTTAACTCCAATATCATAAGAGGTCTTTGCTTCTGCCAATGCAATCTCTGCCTCTGTCTTAGCATAGGTAAGTGCCTTTCTGACATCCGCAACACTATCCTCGGTGAACTTATATACCGCATCTCCTTCCTGAATACGCTGACCAACTGCAACATATACCTCTTCTACCTTAAGATAATCCTCGTCTTCATCTTCATCATCGTCACTGTCATCCTCTTCATCCGTAGTAATATCCAACTCATAAAGCTGTGAGGTTGTTATAAATTCTACGGTTCCACTCTCAGTGATACCATTTTGCAGCTTACCGTATTCGGCTGTATTTTCCTTATATACCCATTCCTCAGCCTCCATTGCAGGCTTAATAAACAAGGTAAAGCATGCCGCAAAAATAATTATCAATAGCAAAAGGATAACCAGGAAAAGCTGTATTTTCTTTTTTCTGCTCATTTTTCTCTTACTCATTTACAGTTCCTCCCTGCCCATTCATTCCACCAAAATCAGGCATATTACTCATATCACGACCTTCTTCGAAGTTTGGCATTTCTCCCATATCACGACCTTCTTCGAAGTTCGGCATATCAGACATATCAGGCATCTCTCCCATGCTCGGCATGCCCTGACCGCCCATATCTTTGCCGCCACGCATCATCTGCTGTGCAGCAGCACTATCAACACCAAAGAGTACAGTCGCTGTCAGATTCGAACTAAGACCTGTTAAATCACCTGTTAATGCAACCTCTACTGTATAATTCACTGAAGTTCTGCTATCAGATGAAGCTATTGGATTTATCATGGTAACCTCACCCGAATAATAGCTGTTCTCAGTATCACTTATGATAACTGTAACCTCTTCTCCTACTGTAATGGAATCAATGGACTCCTGAGGCACGGACACTGAAATCGTCACCTCATCCTGATTACTAAAAGCCATAATCATAGAGCCACCAGTCAGCGCTGCTTCCTCCTGTGCCATTACCATCAATACTGTTCCCGCTTCCAGTGTATAAAGATAACCATCTCCAACAGTCTCTTCAAACAAAGCCAGATTCTCCTCTGCTTCCTCCTTAGCGTCAAGAAGCTTATCCAAAGACTCCTGCAGACTTGTAATCTGTGTATCGTACTCATCCTGTGCAGTCTGTCCCTTTACCTTGGCAGTTTCATATGTAGTCTTTGCACTCAGACTCTGTTTCTCATACTTTACCTGTGCCTCTACAAGGCTTTCCTGTGCCGATTTCATTTCATTCTGCAACAGGCGAAGATTCATTTCTGCATCTTCTAATGCCTCTTCATACTCCTCCAATGCCTGCTCATAGGCAGCTTCGTTTTCTTCTGCTTCTTCCTTTAAAAGGTTAAGTGTCTTAAGCTTTTGCTGACGTTCTGAATTTGTATTGTTTCTTGTCGCTGTACTTGTGTTTCCTACTACAGGCGTCACTGTAGTATCCTCACCGTCCATAAAAGCACTGCTTCCCGAAAATGAACTACCGCTACTTGACAACTCACTTTCATCAATATTCCACTCTGAAAGCTTTGTCTCATACAAATCCAGCGCCAGCTCATAGACTTCCTTCAGCTCTGCAATATTATAATCCTCGTAAAAGGTATCATTGATAATCGCATTATTTAACTCCTCAAACGCTGCCACTGCTTCATCATGGGTAGTCTGTGCCTTTTCCAAATCTTCTGCCAAAGAGCTTAATGTCTCATCATATACCTGCTGTGCGTAAGAAGCCGTCTGCATCGCTTCTTCATAGCTGTATTTTGCCTGTATCATACTACTCTGGGTCGTAATCGCTCCGCTTCTATAGGAAATATCCGCATTTAAAACTGCCTCTTCCAGCTCAGCCCTTGCCTCATCCACGCTTTCCTGCGTCAGCTTCAAATACTTCGTTCCAGCCTCCACAACATCACCTGACTGCAGATATACCTCTTCTACTATCAGCTGTGTTTCCTCTAAAAAATCTATTTCAAAGCTTACTGCATCAATTCCTATGGAAGTTGTTCCTGATGCAGTCACCATATCTCCCATAGCTGTTGTATCTGCCGAAAAGCCTTCCTTAGACATACCGTCTGGCATCTCTCCACGCTGTCCTCGCATATTACCCTGCTGCTCACTTGCAGCCTCCTCTGTGTTGCCGCCAGAGTAAAGCATCCATCCGCCCACTCCACAGGCCCCGAGAATTGCAACGGCTCCAACCGCTACTACTGTTCGTTTCAATTTTTTTCCCATGTTCTAACACCTTTTCCTTTGATTTCCATGTTACTGTCTTATCTTAAGAAGAAAATGTTATTACTTTTTGTTTAAACTGTGAAAATTCTATGTCCTTATTTTCCCAAATAAATCTAAAAATAAGGGTTAAGTTTTTGCCGCCAGCCTCCGATATACCTTGAAAGAATACATATATGCGGCACGGACGTCGCCTTTTATATCAAAGGAGTTGATTATATGGCAAATATTCAATGGACTTCAAGTTCTATTAGCAGCTTTTTTAATACCTCTCTAAATCAGAACACCACTGGCTTCAACGGACTCTACAGTCTGCTCGGTGATGCATCTTTGATTCGAAGCGGAAGCTATTACAAGCTAATGGATGCCTATTATAAAAATGTAAAAAATCAGACTACGGAAAGTACTTCTGAAACAACGGAAAGTTCTAAGACCACTTCTGATACAGAAGAAACCAAGACTTCTGCCACAGAGGAGACTAAGAAAGAGGAAATCTGGGATAAAATTAAGACAGACACAACTTTATCATCTGCTTATACTAATACAGGTAAAGCAACGACAAATCTGGATACCTCTTCTATATTGGATACTATTGTTTAATAAGGAAACAACAAGAATCCCCCTGCATATACTATTCATAAGTATATGTAGGGGGTATTTTATGCCTCAAGATTTATCCTATTCTGGCAACCTTCAAATCAACGTCACCTCCTCCTTAGGCTCTCTGCCTATTCAGGATGCAACAATAACCATACGATTAACGGGCGGTTCAGGTGATATTATCGAAACCATTTCCACTGATTCCTCTGGGCAGAGTCCCACAGTTGCACTTCCCGCGCCTAATATCGCATTAAGTACGCAAATCAGCGAAGAACGCCCTTACTCCGAGTATGACCTTGAAATCACTGCGCCTGGCTATGAACCCGTGTATATCTCAGGAACTGAAATTCTTCCTGAAACTGACGCATTACAGCCTGTCAGCATGAATCCTTTGGAAATAACGGAAGAACGTGAAGAAGATATCGTCATCCCAGACCACACCTTGTATGGAGAATATCCACCAAAGATACCTGAAGCCGAAATCAAACCAACAAGTGAAACAGGCGAAATCGTACTAAGCCGTGTAGTTTTACCTGAATATGTCGTAGTACATGATGGTGTCCCTCAGGATTCCAGTGCCAAAAACTACTATGTAAGATATACTGATTACATTAAAAATGTTGTTTCCTCTGAAATCTATGCTACCTGGCCTGAAAGCACAATTTACGCAAATACACTTGCCATTATGTCTTTTACATTGAACCGTGTTTACACTGAGTGGTACCAATATCACTAGTTTCAAGTAATAAATTATCCCCTCTATTTTCGGGCTTTTCCAGACCATTATCAAAAACTATTGATTCCGATGTTTGGTCGTATATACTCGATTCGAATGCCACATCATCTATATAATCGTCCAAACTAATCTTAAACCTAATATGAATCTCTTCACTACAAACTTCTATTCTATCAATTATGGTCGCTAACAACATTTGCTTTGTCTGCGTATCTGCATTCTGAAATTCCTCTCGCCAATTTGGTACCTTCAAAATAAACTTCTTTATATCCTCACATTGAACCTCTGTATCTATCACTTTCTTCTTTGCATCCTTGATACTCTTTTGTATTTCTATCATTGTCTGCTCTTTCTCTTTTATCATGGAAGATAACTTTTCAGCACTAAAATAGTAATCTCCTCTCAATGCTTCTGGAATATGTTCTTCCAAGGTTTCAATGTCTGTCTGACACTTGCGATATTCCTTTTGCTGCTGCTTAATCTCTTTCTCTAGCTTCTTTTGCTGCTCCTCATGCATCTTCTCAATTTCTTCTGTAATATCAATATTTTTCAATCGTTCCATATACCTTTCAACGACTTCAAATACAATACCTTCCAGATAAGACTGCGAATAAGTGTTGCGCTCCTTACATTTCTCTGGACAAGTGTATCTTCCACTAAAGGATACTTTCTTTTCTCCACTTTTTGTTATCCAATGATTTGCATAGCTACCATTTTTGAGACGCTTACCACAATATTTACAATATGTAATACCTATCAGCGCAAGCTTTCCCCTAGTACTGAATGGTACGTTAAACTGTTCTTCATAAGTCTTACTTGTACTCGCCTTAGAAGCCTCAATCTTTACTTTGCGTGCTTCTCTTATCTCCTGCGCCTTTTCCCAAAGCTGCTGTGGAACAATTACTAAGTCTGTGACCTGTTCTTCTGATATTATCCAATCTTTACGGTCAAGTCTAATGAAATTCTTATGATTCTTCCTTCTATGAATACATGGATAACCCATATAAATAGGATTCTTTAAGATACTTGCTATTGTTCCCGATTTCCATTTTTCTGTTACAATTGCTGGTATTCCTTCCGCATTTAATGCTTTTGCAATCTTATCAAATCCCATTCCTTGATAAACTGCATATTTGTAAATCTTACGCACAATCTCTGCTTTGTCCTCTACAATCTCGAGTTTCTTTAATAATCTTCCCTTATTACTGATTTCCCCAGAAGGTACAAGCTGATACCCAAAAGGTGCTTTACCCCCTAAGAACTTCCCACGTTTTATTAATTCACGTTGTGCACCTCGCACTCTGGCTGATGTTTTCTCAGACTCACATTCATTCATATAGAATCTAACAATATTCATAAATCTATCCGCTGACTCATCACTCTTGAGCTGTCCCTCTTTTATTGTCCAAACTTCTATCCCAAAGTTATTCAATGTTTTCAAATAAATACTATATTCATCTAATCTACCAATACGGTCTGAACAAAATGTTACTAATACATCAAATTCCTTATTTGAAGCATCTATAAGAATCTCCTGTAACACTTCTCTCTCATCAGCTGTATTATTGTATGCCGATACTGCTTTCTCTATATATTCTTTATCAAATACCCAATCAGCATGGGTTGCAATATATTGCATTGTTTCTGCTCGCTGAACTGGAATGTCATCATCATGTAGCTGCTGCTTCGATGATACTCTCAATAAAGTTCTGACTCTTTTACTCATGGTTCTGTTCCTCCTTACCTTTAGTGGATAGAGATTCTAACGCTGATTCTTCTTCCTGCATATAGTTTTTTAAAAACTTTTCTAAGTATAAGGATTTTAATAAACCGATAAACTCTGACTCTGCCTGCTGTGACTCTGCTGTTGGTTTTGGAAATTCTAAGATTACTCTTACTTCTGGTTTGATTTTGCTCTGATAAATCTTGCTCTGCTGCATATTCTGCCCGCCTTGCACTTCCTTATCACTATGCTTATTCTTCTGTTGCTTTGAATATTCTGTTCCTTGTTTCTGATTGTTATTTCGCTTTAGCGTATTAACGTTGTAACGCATTGTGCTACCTCCTATTTTAAAAGATAGCTGTCAATACCTATACGCCTGCGAACTAGGGGTTACTGGGTTTTTAGATAACGGGTAAGCACTTTTTTGTTTTTTACATGCACCTGTTCTTTATTTACAGATTGTAAATTTTTATTAAAGGGTGTTTTTAGAAACGCATGCTCATTTTTTACCCAAAACACCACTTCATCCATCACTCCGACTTTTTCCAAGATTCTAAACCAACCATTTTTCAACATTTCTCCAACTTTCCTTTTTCCAAAATCTCAAAATATAATTTTAAATTTTGATTTTCTATTTTTATATATAATTTTGCAACCTACAAATTCTATTTTTTACTTCCACTCTTTTTCTTAGTGGTCTGATGAACTAGCATCTATCTTTTCTTCTGTCTACTCTTAGGCTTAATAATGCCCCAACGAATCGCAGTTGCTCTTGTTACCATTTCGCACATGGCAAAATTCTACATCATCTGTCCATCAGCCGTTGCAGCAACTATTACTCTTAGTTCCCCCTGCTGTGAAAAGATATAGTACAAATTATTAGCCTGCTTAATTACCATTTCATTAAGTATCATAAAAATACACTCCTTACATTTACATTTTCTATTTTTTCATATCTCTGTTTGTTATCTAGTCTGTATCGACTTATTGCGTGTGTAAGAAAAAAGGATATGCACATTCCGCACATATCCCTCTTCTCTTCTACTTCTGAATTGTATCTACTGTTGTTATCGCAGCAGTTGGTTTTTCATCCTTGTCTGTGTAAACATTCTTCATAAACCATACTACCGCTTTTGTGTACTGCTTTATAATCCACACGCACACAAATACTGAAAATAGAATCAATGCCAATGTAAAATAGAACTCAATCATAGAACACTCCATAGCTTTCGCCTCCTTAATTTATTGTGGTAGGATTCTATCGGAGTCTACATGGGATTGCAAGGATTAATTTTATTTACTGCTTATTTATATTGTTTTAATCCCTTCTATACAAAATGTTCTAAAAACTCTTCCTCTGTCATGTCATCAATTCTAAGATATAGCTTATCTATTTCCGCATTTTTCTTTTCAACTACTTCTCTCAATCGCAGCACTTCTTTTTCCAAATCTGCAATCTGCTTTTCTTCTCTTGTCATTCACAACACCTCCGTATAGGGAATAGAAATAGACTCGTCAACCTTCTGAAGTCTTTTAGGTGTTATTCCTCTTTTTATTGCATAATATCTTTCGTTTTTTCCATCAACTTTTATCGTAAATTGATACGATTGATATCTCTTACCACTAGACGCTGTACTTCCTTTATCAGTCACCAATAAACCTCGTCTGCTCAATTCTACTCTTAACTCTGACAATTTCATGTTGTTATTTTTAGCGGTCTTTTCCATCTCCTCCTTAGTAACAATAAACCTAGTATCCGTTACAAATTTACCATTAATGTCAATTGCATTATTTCTTAATGCGATTTCATATAACTGCTCATATATCTCTTCAAAAGAGACCGTAACTGATACTACTTCATTTGGAATTTTCTCGTAATGTTCAATAATCTGTTTCCAAATCGTCTTACTCGGTATAGGCATTTGCGGTGTATCATAACGTTCCAGTTCATAAAAACTTCCATATTCCATACTCTGTTTAAGGCGAGGCATCACATTCTTCTTTTCTCCATTTTTCTCTTTTTGAGATATCACTACCATATTCTCATTCCCTAATTCTGTTTCCTTCATAACATTCTTACAGAGCGTAACTCTCTTATACTGTCCATCTGGATATACGATAATCAACTCTAGCCATCCACGCTTACTGCCATAATCTTGAAGAAACTTTACATAAAACGCTCCTCCAAATTTTCCATCCATGAGTTTCAATGAGCCTTGCGTAATAAATTCTACATTATTGAATATTTCCTCTGATACCAAAGGTCTTACTATGTTTTTTCCATCTTGTTCTGCCTGCTCAATGATTTCCATCTGTTCATCGGTTAACTGTACTTTTTCTTTTTTATTCATGTACTACACCTACCTTTCTCTTGATATCAGTATTATCTCATATCTGAAATACTCCCCCTCTCTGGTAAAAACCTTTTCTACATTTACCTAAACTTTGACCCATTCTAATTACGACTTTGACCTTATTATTTACTCTGTCTAACCTATAATATTTAATTCACATACATCAAAAAAAGGACATGCATACGTTGCACATCCCGTTCCTGTAAACTAGAATATTTTTTTAAAAATAAATTTTCTTTACCACAAATTGATTACTTTTTCCTTATCTCATCTTTTGCACGACAATAATAGAATGTATCTGTTCTGACAAACATATCAAATCCTTCTCCAAAGCTTCTAATCTCTTAGTTTCCACACCGAATAACTCTTTAACATTTATATCTTGAATATATTTTTCAACTTTTGTAACTTCACTATTCGGATTATGCCCCCTTACAGCATTATATGCTTTTCGAATCTCATCACGTTTATTATCTACTGCTTGAACTAGTTCTTTTTCTATTTTTTT
>JAFUKJ010000018.1 GCA_017467805.1 Lachnospiraceae bacterium | reverse complement strand
CCTCTAACTCAAGACCCTCATGGCTGATGTGCCAGATGTTACGGTCACAGCTGTAAGATGTATCTGCTGAGAATGGAAGGTCAATACCATGAGCCTTGCAGTATTCAATCTCAGACTCACGGGAATCCATTGTCCACTTGTCATTTCTCCAAGCAGCGATAATCTTGATATCAGGAGCAAGAGCCTTGATACCTAACTCGAAACGAATCTGGTCATTACCCTTACCTGTAGCACCGTGGCAGATAGCTGTAGCGCCTTCTTTTCTGGCAATCTCAACAAGTCTCTTAGCGATAAGAGGTCTTGCCATAGATGTACCAAGTAAATATTTATTCTCATAAATTGCGTTAGCCTGTACACATGGAACAATGTACTCGTCACAGAACTCATCGATAACATTCTCGATGTAAAGCTTCTCAGCGCCACAGAACTTTGCTCTTTCCTCAAGACCGTCAAGCTCCTCTTCCTGTCCGCAGTCCACGCATACGCAGATTACTTCATAATCGAAATTCTCCTTTAACCAAGGAATAATTGCAGTGGTATCAAGACCACCAGAATAAGCCAATACTACCTTTTCTTTCATAATATATATCTCCTTTATGTATTAGATATTGGAAATCCATTGTGGATTTGTTTTCTCTTCAATTAATATACAACATTATATCACATAAATCAAGTGCAAATTTATTCATTATTTGTTGACAAAAATAAATAAAAGTGTAAAATAAAGAAAAAGAATTTGAATAATATTCAAGAATAGATGTATAAAAATACAAATATGCATTTGCGCACTGGAAAGTGGAATGTCGAATAATTATTCAGAATAAGGCAGAAAGGCTTGTTTTTTAGAGGTATTTATACTATGATGTAGGGTGGTATATGGCGTGATTTTGAAAAATGTCCATTTACCGCGGACATTTAATGTGTGATATAAGGATTGGTGTTAAGATGGTACGTTTGATGACAATGGATGATTTTGAACAGGTACATGACCTTTGGATGAGAATCAAGGGCTTCGCAATCAGAAGTATTGATGATTCCAAAGAAGGTGTGGAGAGATTTCTTAAGAGGAATCCGACCACCAGTGTAGTTGCAATTGAAGATGGTAAGGTTGTAGGAGCAATCCTTTGTGGTCATGACGGCAGAAGAGGCTGTTTGTATCATGTGTGTGTAGATCCTGATTACCGAAGACGAGGCATTGGTAAGAGCATGGTGGTATTCTGCATGGAGGCTCTTAAGAAGGAAGAGATTAACAAGGTGTCCCTGATTGCATTTACGCAGAATGACATTGGTAATTCCTTCTGGCATCATGTAGGCTGGGTACAGAGAGAAGATTTGAATTATTACGATTTCGTATTAAATAGTGAAAACATAATAGCATTTAATAAATAGGAAAGGATTGGTGTTGATATGAAGATTATCGAAGGCGGTGTAACAGCAGCAAAAGGATTTGAGGCAGCTTGTTGTGAAGCGAATATTAAATATAAGAACAGAACAGATATGGCAATGGTATATTCTAAAGAGCCATGTGAGTGTGCAGGAACCTTTACGACGAATATCGTGAAGGCGGCATGTGTACAGTGGGACCAGAAGGTTGTATATTCAGGTGCGCCTATGCAGGCAGTTGTTGTGAATTCAGGAATTGCTAATGCATGTACAGGAAAAGAGGGCTTTGATGCATGTGAAGCTACAGCAAAGGCTGTTGAGAAGGCATTGGGAGTTCCATATGAGAATGTAGCTGTAGCATCAACAGGTGTTATCGGTATGCAGCTTCCTGTAGAGAAGCTGGTAAATGGTGTAGCTGCTATGAGCAAGACCCTTGATGGAAGCTTAGAGGCAGGAACAGCAGCAGCAAAGGCAATCATGACAACAGATACAGTTCATAAGGAAATCGCTGTTACTTTTGAGATTGCTGGTAAGAAAGTAACATTAGGCGGTATGAGCAAGGGTTCAGGAATGATTCATCCTAATATGTGTACGATGTTAGGGTTCCTTACAACTGACCTTTCTATTGAGAAGAGCTTATTGCAGGAGGCTTTAAGTGAGATTGTTAAGGATACTTTCAATATGATTACAGTAGATGGAGACACTTCTACCAATGATACACTTTTGATTATGGCAAATGGACTTGCCGAGAATGAGAAGATTGCAACAAAGGGCGCAGATTATGATACTTTTGTTGCGGCATTGCAGTATGTATGTGAGTTCCTTGCAAAGAAGATGGCAGCAGATGGAGAAGGTGCAAGCAAGCTTTTTGAGGCAAAGGTTGTAAATGCTAAGAGTAAGGAAGATGCAAGAACATTATCTAGAGCAATCGTAGCAAGTAACTTGTCAAAGGCAGCAATTTACGGTTGTGATGCAAACTTTGGTCGTTTCCTTTGTGCAATGGGTTATTCAGGCGCACAGTTTGACCAGAATGATGTAGAGCTGTTCTTTGAGAGTAGCGAAGGTCGTTTGCAGGTATTTAAGATGGGAACACCAATCGTCTTTGATGAGGAGTTAGCGGTTAAGATTCTTGGGGCATCAGAGGTTACTATTTTTGTAGATATGCATGAAGGCAGTGAGGAAGCTACAGCATGGGGCTGTGACCTTACATATGATTACGTAAAGATAAATGCGGATTACCGTTCTTAATCAACAAAAGCCATATACGGAAGCTTTTGTTGATAGAAGAATTGTGTAAACACAATTCTTCGGACATTACATTTTATGGAGGATAAAAAGATGCAGGATAGCATGGAAAAGGTATTACCAAAGGCAGAGGTTTTAATTGAAGCGTTACCATATATTCAGAAGTTCAACAGAAAGATTATCGTTGTAAAGTACGGCGGAAGTGCCATGAGCAACGAAGAGTTACAGAAGAACGTTATTAAGGATGTTACATTATTGAAGCTTGTAGGCTTTAAGCCTATTATTGTTCATGGCGGTGGTAAGGAGATTAGCCGCTGGGTAGCAAAGGCAGGCAAGGAGCCTAAGTTTGTAAACGGACTCCGTGTAACAGATGAAGAGACCATGGAAATTGCTGAGATGGTATTGAATAAGGTAAATAAGAGCCTTGTAGCCATGGTAGAAGAGCTTGGCGTGAACGCAATCGGTATCAGTGGTAAGGATGGCGGACTTCTTAAGGTTGATAAGAAGTACTCTGACGGACAGGATATTGGTTTTGTAGGTGATGTTAAGGAGGTTAATCCTAAGGTATTATATGATTTATTAGAGAAGGACTTCCTTCCAATCGTTGCACCTATTGGATTAGATGATAATTTCCAGACCTATAATATCAATGCAGACGATGCTGCATGTGCGATTGCAAAGGCAGTAGGCGCTGAGAAGCTTGCATTCTTAACAGATATTGAAGGCTTATATAAGGATATTAATGACAAGGATTCCTTTATCTCAAGACTTTCTGCAACACAGGCAGATAAGTTGATTGCGGACGGATATATCGGCGGCGGTATGCTTCCTAAGCTTACAAACTGTACATCAGCGATTAAGAATGGTGTTAACAGAGTACATATTTTAGACGGACGTATTCCACATTGCCTGTTATTGGAGATTTTTACCAACAACGGGATCGGAACAGCAATTGTTGCTGATGAAGAAATGAATAAGGAATAAAAGCGAGGTTAAGCATATGAATATGAAGGAATATATTGAAGAGGCAGAGAGCGCTCTTCTTCATACCTATAATCGTTACCAGATTGTATGGGATAAGGGTGATGGCGTATATATGTATGATATGGAAGGCAAGAAGTATCTTGACTTCGTATCAGGCATTGCAGTTTTCGCATTAGGTTATAATAATAAGGCATATAATGATGCACTGAAGGCACAGATTGATAAGGTAATACATACCTCTAACTATTATTATAATGTGCCTGCCATTGAGGCAGCTAAGAAGCTTCAGAAGATTTCAGGAATGGATAGAGTATTCTTTACAAACAGTGGTGCTGAGGCTGTAGAGGGTGCGATTAAGGCAGCAAGAAAGTATGCTTATCTTAAGGATGGCACAACCGACCACGAGATTATTGCTATGGAGCATTCTTTCCACGGAAGAACTATGGGAGCATTGTCTGTAACAGGTAATCCTAAGTACAGAGAAGCCTTCCAGCCAATGATTGGTAATATTAAGTTTGCACAGATGAATGACTTTGACAGCATTCTTGCACAGGTAACAGATAAGACATGTGCAATTATCCTTGAGACTGTTCAGGGAGAAGGTGGTATTTACCCTGCTGAGGAGGAGTTCCTTAAGAAGGTAAAGGCACTTTGCGAGGAGAAGGATATTCTTCTTATCTTAGATGAGATTCAGTGTGGTATGGGAAGAACAGGATATATGTATGCATGGCAGCGTTACGGCGTGAAGCCTGACATCATGACAACTGCTAAGGCTTTAGGCTGTGGTGTTCCTGTTGGTGCATTCCTTATGACAGAGAAGGTTGCGCAGAATTCCCTGACAGCAGGAGACCACGGAACTACCTATGGTGGTAATCCGCTTGCTTGTGCTGCAATTTCTAAGGTCATTGATTTATTCGAGGAGCAGAAGGTTCTTGAGAATGTTAATGAAGTTGGTGCATATCTTGCTGGTAAGTTAGATGAGCTTGTGGTAAAATATGATGTTGTTAAGGCACATAGAGGAGTAGGCTTGATGCAGGGCTTAGAGTGTGAGATTCCTGTAAGTGAAATCATCAATAAGGCGATTGAGAAGGGACTGCTTTTGATTAATGCAGGTACACAGATTATTCGTTTTATTCCGTCTTTGGTTATTACCAAGGAGCATGTTGATGACATGATGAAGATTTTAGAGGAGTGTCTCACTGAAGTTTCGAAGTAGTGAGGGAACATGAATTTTAAGAAGAGATTGACATCGGTAGTATTTGTTATAGCGTTTTTGGTGGTAGTAGGAACTGTCGGCTTTATTTTCATGAATAATGAAGACAATAGTGATGAGTATGACTTCTGGACAACTCGTAAGGAAACGATACAGCTATGGTATACAGATGATGCGCTTACCGATTACCTGAATAATAAGGCAGTAGCCTTTTATGAAGATACGGATATCCGCGTGGAGACTAAGCTGGTATCAGGGTTGGAATATTTGGAGAATATTAATAAGGCAAGTATCAGTGATGAAGAAGCGACACCTGATGTTTACATTATTACCAATGATTCCTTGGAGAAGGCATATCTTGCAGGTCTTGCGACTAATGTACAGAATACGGAGCTGCTAGCGGATGCTGCAAAGTTTTCTGATACAGCACGCAATGCTGTAACTTATAATGATAGTATAGTTGGATATCCATTTTACTTTGAGACCAGTGCATTATTGTATAATAAGACACATCTGGAGAGAATGGCGTTAGAGGCAGTATTGAACGAATATCCTGAATATTATCCTGCGTCTGAGGTGACATCTGCCGAAGCTGCGACAAACTCTGAGGAACAGGAAGAGCAGGATATAAGCTCTGTGACGGTTAGTATGCTGTCAGAGGAAGCACAGGCATTGGTAAGCGCTACACAGCAGGGGCTTGTACCAGATTCGGTAGTGGATATTCTGAATTTTGCAGATTTATATTCGGCACCTCAGAATGTTGAGTATTTCTTTAGATGGGATGTATCAGATATTTTTTATAATTATTTCTTTGTGGGTAATTATATTAATGTTGGTGGAGCAGCAGGTGATGATAAGGATCAGATAGATATTTATAACGCAGGTTCTATTGCCAGTCTTCTTGCATTTCAGGAGCTGGGACGTTTCTTTTCAGTAGAAGAGGAGGAGACCTCTTATGCAGATATCATGCAGGAGTTCCTTGAAGGCAAGACCATATTTACTATTGCAACCAGTGATGCGTTACAGCTATTAGAGAATGCGAAGGCAGAGGGTACATTTGCCTATGAGTATGGAGTTGCGGCATTACCGAATATCAATGATGAGATGGATACCAAGGGTATGTCAGTAACGAATGCTCTCGTAGTGAATGGATATTCTGCGCATAAGGAAGCAGCCAATAGGTTTGCAGCATATCTGGCAGACGAAGCAAGCAGCGATTTATATAGTAAGACGGGAAAGATTCCTGTAAGATTGCAGATAGAATATGATAATGCGAATATGGCAGTTTATGTTAAGAATTATGAGAAGTCAGTGCCTATGCCTAAGATGATAGAGACAAGTAATTTCTGGGTTGAGTTAGAGATTTGCTTTGCAAAGGTCTGGGGCGGCGAGGATGCCAATGAGGAAATCAGGGCATTGTCTGAGCAGATTAAGACACAGCTGACAGGTGAGCCATATATAGAAGAGGTGTTAGCAAGTCCAGAGGTACAGTTGTTGTCTGCCGAGGAGTCGATGGACACCGCAGAATATGAATAAAAAGTAAGAAATAATCCAATCATAAGTGTAAACACATTTTAAGAAAGGTATGGTTTACACATATGGTTGGATTTTTAGTTGCATTGATATCTGGAGCGTTGATGAGTGTGCAGGGGGTATGGAATACTAAGGTCACGGAGGAGACAAGTCTGTGGACTGCGAATGCATTTGTACAGTTTACTGCATTTATTGTCTGCATTCTGGCATGGATGATTAAGGATAGGACACCGCTTACCAATCTGATGACTGTAGAGCCAAAGTATATGCTTTTAGGAGGTGTATTGGGGGCGTTTATTACATTGACAGTAATTATCAGTATGGATTCCTTAGGTCCTGCCAAGGCGGTTATGCTGATTGTTATATCACAGCTTATTGTTGCATATCTGATAGAGTTATTTGGTTTGTTTGGAGTGGATAAGCAGCCCTTTCAGTGGAGAAAGGCAATTGGGGCAGCCATTGCGGTAATAGGGTTTGTTATCTTTAAGTGGGAGAAATAGGTCAGTGTCCTGAAATGTAAAAAATAGGTCTTGTATTCAATTTGGAATTGGCATAGAATGAAAATAAGTATGCATAGAGGGGCATTTATCGAGGTAAAACAAGATAAAGAGGATATGCAATATGAAAAAAATAAATATTATAACAAGTGTTTTCTTAAGTATTATGTTAATGGGCTGTGGCTCAAGTAAGACTGCGATTCAGTGGCAGGTAAATGAACAGGATACCATAGCGGTGCAGCAGGAGATTACGACAGATGAGACTGTTGCAGAGACAGTGTCGGTGTCGTTACTGTATGTCTATGTATGTGGTGCGGTACAGAATCCAGGCGTGTATGAGGTTCCTGAGGGGAGCCGCCTGTACGAGGTGGTTGAGTATGCAGGAGGAATGCTTGAAGAGGCGGATGATATGTATCTGAACCTTGCAAGAGAGGTAAAGGATGGAGAACAGATTGTCATTTTAACCAGTGAACAGACCAGAACATCGGACGGAAGTGTACTTACTGAGTCTGCGTCACAGGCGTCAGGACTTGTGAATATTAATACTGCGTCTGTGGAGGAGCTAATGACATTAAGCGGCATTGGTGAGAGTAGGGCAGAAGCGATTATAGAGTACAGAGAGAAGAACGGAGAGTTTGAAACGATTGATGCGATTATGCGTATATCGGGGATTAAGGAAGCACTATTTGAAAAGATAAAAGATAAAATTACAGTTTAAATATGACATAATGGAGGTAAAGGGATGGCAAAAAAGGTTCTGGTAGTGGATGACGAGAAGTTAATAGTGAAAGGAATTCGCTTTAGCTTAGAGCAGGATGATATGGAAGTAGATTGTGCTTATGATGGAGAAGAGGCACTGGAAAAGGTAAAGCAGAACCAGTATGATTTAATTTTGTTAGATATTATGCTTCCAAAGCTGAGCGGCTTGGAGGTTTGTCAGCAGATTCGTGAATTTTCAGATGTGCCAATCGTAATGCTTACGGCTAAGGGCGAGGATATGGATAAGATTCTTGGTCTTGAGTATGGTGCGGATGATTATGTAACAAAGCCTTTTAATATTCTGGAGGTGAAGGCACGTATCAAAGCCATTATGCGTAGAACGATGCATAAAGCAGAGACGGAGAAGAAGTCTTCTATTATTGAAAATGGCGATTTGAAGCTGGATTGTGATGGCAAGAGACTTTATATTTTAGGTAAAGAGATTAACCTGACTACCAAGGAATTTGATGTTTTGGAGCTTTTGGTGTTGAATCCTAATAAGGTATATAGTCGTGAGAATCTCTTGAAGCTTGTATGGGGAACTGATTATCCAGGCGATGTGCGTACAGTTGACGTACATATTAGAAGGCTTAGAGAGAAGATTGAGGAAAGCCCAAGTGAACCTAAGTATGTGCATACCAAGTGGGGTGTGGGATACTATTACAAGGAGTAGGAGTGTAAGGAACATTGTCAAAACTGTGGATGAAGATAAAGCAGCTAAAGCCTCTTCGGAGTCTTAGTGTAAGAATCTTTTGCATTATTATGATTGTAAGTACGATTCCAGGTTGGATTATGCATTACGGTATCATGGAGCGATACATGGATAATGCAATCGATGTACGCGTAAGTGAGGTGCAGACACAGGTAAAGATTTTGGCGGACCATTTGATTACCTACAATTACCTGTTAGATAAAGATAATGGAAATGAAGTAGTGAATGCAGAGCTGACACAGCTTTCCAATCTTTATGACGGAAGAGTTCTGATTATCAATAGTGATTTTGAGATTATTAAGGATACTTATGGAATCAGTGAAGGTAAGATGCTGATTTCTGAGAATGTTGTTAAGTGCTTTAAGGGACAGGGTGCCAGCAACAGAGTCATAGAAAATTATATCGAGATTACAGTACCGCTTGAGGGAAAAGTAGCGTCACAGGAAGAGAAGAAGGTTGTCGGCGTTATGCAGACAAGCGTTTCTATGGATACAATTATGGCAAGCTATGAGTACCTTGAGAGCAGAGCGGTTATTTTACAGCTTTTGATTATTGTAGTTACGTTTGGAATAGCATTATTTTTAAGTAAGTTCCTGTTAAAGCCGTTTGATAAGATTACAGAGGCGATTAATGAAGTAAAAAGCGGTTTTACAGATGAAGAAATTCATGTTATGGATTATCTGGAAACTGAGGAAATTGGTGATGCCTTTAATCAGCTTTTGGGAAGAATGAAGGCTTTGGATGATTCAAGGCAGGAATTTGTATCCAATGTCTCTCACGAGCTGAAGACTCCTTTGACTTCTATGAAGGTATTGGCAGACTCTTTACTGGCGCAGGAGGATGCACCGCCAGAGCTATACCGTGAGTTTTTAACGGATATTGCGGATGAGATAGACAGAGAGAACAAGATTATCACGGATTTATTGGCGCTGGTTAAGATGACAAGAACCTCTGCAGACATGAACGTGGAGCCGATGGATGTTAATGCTATTTTGGAGCTGATTTTAAAGCGATTGGGACCAATTGCGGCAAGAGCTAACGTGAAGCTTGTATTCGAGAGCCGCAGAAAGGTAAGTGCAGTCATTGACGAAGTGAAGATGACGCTCGCATTTTCTAATCTTGTGGAAAACGCAATTAAATATAACGTAGATGGTGGATGGGTAAAGGTTATCTTAGATGCCGACCATCAGTATTTTACAGTAGAGATTTCTGATTCGGGTATTGGTATTCCGCAGGATGAGATTGAGCATATTTATGAGCGCTTTTATCGTGTGGATAAGTCGCATTCGCGAGAAATCGGAGGTACAGGCTTAGGACTTGCGATTACAAGGAATGCAGTACTTATGCATCGTGGAACAGTAACAGTAGCAAGTGAAGAGGGAAAGGGAACTACCTTTACGGTGAAGATTCCGCTTTCATATATAGGCTAGAAGGGAGTAATGTGATGATGAAAAAGATATTCAGCGTATTGCTCCTGATGGCAGCGATGCTATGTGTAATGACTGCCTGCGGGGAGTCAGAGGAGACAGGAACTCCTATAGAAATTTCCTATTTAAATCAGAGTGAAACACAGATTATTCCTGAAGTCCATTATTTACAGGAGACTGAGACAAAGGACAGGATTGTTGAAGTGCTATCCTTTTTGAGCGACGTGCCTGACAGTAAGGAGCTTAAGCCTGCATTATCAGGCGGTATTTATATTGTAAGCTATAACTATGAGGACGGGCAGGTAATGGTATCACTGAGTGATAAGTATAAAGAGCTTTCTAAGACAACGGAAGTTTTAACAAGAGCTGCGTTGGTTAGAAGTCTTACCAATATACCTGGTGTTGAGTATGTTATGCTGACAGTGAATGGTGAGCCGCTGGTGGATTCGTCAGGAACAGCAATTGGTATTATGAAGGCAGATATGTTCCTGGATGGTGCAGGAACGCCGTTTAATACTTATGAACAGACAACCATTCGTCTGTATTTTGCAAATGAGACTGGAGATGGTTTGGTTTCCATTAACAGAAATCTTTTGCATAATATGGATATGTCCAATGTTTCTATGGAGAAGCTGGTGATTGAGCAGTTAATCAAGGGACCTGTTAACGATTCGTCATACCCGACGATTAATCCAGAGACGAAGCTTCTGAGTGTAACGGTCAAGGATGGCATTTGCTATGTGAATTTAGACAGTGCATTTTTGACACCTGTGAATAACGTGACCAGTGAAGTGGTGATTTACTCTATCGTGAATTCCTTAGTGGAGCTGACGAATGTGAACAAAGTGCAGATATCTGTTGACGGTAATAAGGATATGAAGTTTAGAGAGAAGTACGAGCTTAGCACCGTCTTTGAGCGGAATCTGCAGATAATTGAATAATGTTTGTGTCTGCGCAGGCTATTAGGCAGTTGTGCAGATGCGGAAAGGTTAGGTTTTAGATGAGACGACCACTGTGCTTTATATGTATAGCATTTGTGGCGGCAGTTTTTATTGCTTTACAATTATTCCCGCTGTCCTTAGAGGCGCCCGCTAATGAGGACAGTTGGGTTACCTATGTGGGAAGGGTATATCAAAAGGAGTATAAGAACGGACAGCTTGTACTCTATCTTGAACAAGTCAATCAAGTCGAAGATATTTCTAAATTAATTTCCAATGAGAAAAGTAAAATCAAAATATTGTGCTATACGCAGGTGGATAATGAACCGCGAATTGGAAGTACTGTGTGCATAGAAGGAAAGGTGCAGAGTTTTTCGCACGCGACTAACCCTGGTGGATTTGATGCAGAAAGCTACTATCAGGTGTTAGGGCTGTCGTATCGTCTAGTTAATGCAAGTGTGCTGAAGGAGAGCGAGGACTATTCCTTTTACCATGAGTTCTTATATCAATTGCGTCGTCGATTAGAGGCAGTTTATGACAGGCTTATGCCAGAGAAGTATGCATCTATTATGAAGGCGATTGTTCTGGGGAATAAGACGCAGTTGGATGCCGAGAGTAAGCAGTTATATCAACGAAGCGGAATATCGCATATTTTGGCAATATCGGGCTTACATATTTCATTGATTGGTATGGGCTTATATAAGCTACTGCGAAGGCTTAATGTGCCATTAGTATTGCGTGTGTTGGCGGCAATAGGTCTGATGCTTGCTTACGGTGATATGGTAGGGATGAGCAGTTCTGCATATCGGGCAATATTTATGTTTGCCATGAGGCTGATTGCGGAGGTGCTGCGGCGTACCTATGATATGCTGACAGCACTTGCGGTTGCGGCAGTTACTCTGGTAGTAGAACAACCGCTTTATTTGGAGAATGCAGGTTTTTTATTATCCTTTGGCGCAATATTGGGCTTAGGGTGTGTGTTAGAAGCAATAAAGATTACTACAAATGTAAAAAGAGATAAGACGAAAAGTAAATATGTGTATTATATGCAACGTGTTTGGTGTGGAATATGTAATTCAATGTTTGGAAGTATTAGTATTTTTCTGATTCAGTTTCCGATGATGCTTTGCTTTTTTTATGAATTTCCAATTTATTCTTTTCTGCTGAATCTCATTATTATTCCTTTGATGGGAGTTTTGATGGGAATGGGACTGCTGTGCCTGTTTGCAGGTGGAGTGATGAATGGTGTTGGAGGCGTACTATTATCGAAACTAATGGCAGTAGGATGTCAGATATTCTTAGATGGTATGGAGGGACTATGCGGGATAGCAGCCCATTTGCCTTTAGCCAGTTGGATTGTGGGGAAACCTTCTGTCTGGCAGATATTGGTATTTTATGGAGTGGTACTACTGTTGTTGATTGTTTACCAGTGTTGTAAGAGAAGTGAAGGAAGGGTGAGGTTTGCTGGTTTTACGAAGCTGCTGTGGATTATTGCTGCTGTATTTTTCATTAGTCAGAATCCTCCGTTCGAGCTACAGATTGTAATGCTGGATGTTGGTCAGGGGGATGGTATCTGGCTGGAAACGGATACGGGACATCATTATCTGATTGATGGCGGAAGTACCTCGGAGAGTGAGCTCGGGAAGTATACTCTGATTCCATTTTTGAAGTATATGGGAACGGACAGGCTGGAGGCTGTGTTTCTGACGCATTTGGATGAAGACCATACTTCGGGTGTGTACGAGTTGATAGAGAGTGGCGAAGCTATAGAGATTGGCTGTATTGTTATTGCAAAGGCAGCGATTCATGATGAGGCTTACGAGGAGCTTGTGGAGTTGTGTGATACCCATGGGATTGAGCTGGTACATATGGCTGCTGGAGATGTATTGATGGATGGCGCTATGCGGCTGGAAGTATTGCATCCTACGGAAGATTATGTGACTGCTTCGCGAAACGCCTATTCATTAGTTATGAGCTTGGAGTATGGAGAATTTCGAGCGCTTTTTACGGGAGATGTAGAAGCAGATGGGGAGGAACTGTTGGTACAAGCATTGGTTGATGATAAAGGTTATGATTTGTATAAGGTGGCGCATCATGGCTCGCGAAATTCGAACTCGATGAAGTTATTAGAATGCATCAGACCGCGATTGTCTGTTATTTCCTGTGCGGAAGATAATTCCTACGGGCATCCTCATGCGGAGACGTTGGAGCGTTTGGAGGCTGTTGGCAGCGAAGTTATGGCGACAAAGGATTATGGGGCGATTATGATTTCTGTTGATGAGGAAGTAAGCGTAAGAGGGTGGCGGACGATGGAGTAGGTTTACTGTTGGATGTGTTGTACAGAGGGGAGTTTGAATTCGATTAGAGTGTGGCGGAAAAATTTACTAGACGTCAGGCCCAAATTCCTACTAAAATAAGAAAAATACAAGTTTAGTAGGGATAATGATTAAAATAATAGGAGGAAAAATTTTGAAAATAGATATAACAAAATTACAAAAGGAAATAAGTTGGTTAGAGGAGATAGAAGGAAGAGTAAAAGGAAGATTATCCCATGCACCTAAAGGGCGTCTTCGCATAATGGAAAAACAAGATGGTACTCAATATTACTATATAGATATAGAAAGTATTAATAAGGCTGAGTGCAGTAAAAATGGCAGATACTTAAGAAAAAGTGAGCGTGGGTTAGCAAAGCAACTCGCGCAGAGAGATTACGATATGCAGATTATAAAAGCGGCTGAAGCAAGGAAAAAAGCGATTGAACGCTTTGTAGAGGTGTATGAGCAAACAGATTTAGGAAAAATCTATCAGAAAACCAATCAGTATCGTAAAGAGCTAATTACTCCTGGCGAAATTTCAGATGAGGAGTATGTAAAGTGTTGGCTGGCAGAGGAGTATCCACGAATGGGATTTGAGGAAAATGCTCCTGAATTCATAACTGAGAGAGGAGAACGGGTTAGGTCTAAGTCAGAGAAGATTATTGCGGATAAGTTATATATATTGGGAATCCCATACCGTTATGAATATCCGCTGAAGCTGGAAGGGAATATCACAAGACGCCCAGACTTTATGATTCTAAAGATGCCAGAAAGAAAAGAAGTTTATCTGGAACATCTTGGAATGCTGGATAAGCAGGAATATCTTGAAGATGCTATATACAAGTGGAATCTTTATGAAAAGAATGGTCTTTATATAGGAGATAAACTTTTTTTTACACATGAGACAAGTAAGTATCCACTAAATACAAGGGTATTGGATGGACTATTAAGAAAGATATTTATGAATGAATAATATATAGATGATTAGACAAGGGGGAGTAAATCCTGTCAATGGTAGGGAGAATTAAAACGATTAATCAGCTTTTATTTATATGAGAGTAAGAAGAGGAAAGAATTTTACAAAATGAAAGAAGTTCTTTTCAAGGATTTTACTTATATGCTGTATGAAGGAAGATTTGTAAATTTTATTTCATTTGTTTTTTACCAAAGGATGATAGTTTGCTAAAAACTGGTGTGTTACTTTAAATGTGACAAGCGCAAGTCAAAGAAATGAAAACAAATCGAAATACAGTAAGTGAGGAAAATTATGAAAAGAAAATTGAGAAGATTAAGTGCAGTATTACTTGCAGCATCTATGGTTATGACAGGTTGCGGTGCAACTGAGAGTTCAGGTAAAGCAACTACTACAACAATAGCAAAGAATGAGACAGCAAAGAGTGAGACTATAAAGAGTGATGAGAAGATAACAATTGAATATTGGCATTGTAATGCAGAAGCACAGGGTGGTGCAGCGGTAGAAGAATTAGTAAGTAAGTTTAATGAAGAGAATGACCATATAGAAGTAATTGCGAAGTATAACCCTGATATGTATGCAGGACTTATGAAGAACCTTCAGGCAGAGGTTGCAGTAGGAAACACACCTGCAGTTGTACAGATTGGTTGGTCTTATTTGGAATACTTTTCAAATAATTTTAGCTATTTGACACCACAGGATGCCATTGCAAAATATGATGCAGAGAATAGTACATATTTAACCGATAATTTTTTACCTAATATTTTGAATCTGGCTGTGAATACAGCAGGTGAGCAGGTTGGTATTCCATATTCTTTGAGCAGTCCCGTATTGTACTATAATGTAGACTTGTTCAGAGAGGCAGGACTTTCTGAGGAAGGACCACAGACTTGGGAGCAGGTATATGAATATTCTAAGATTATTAATGAAAAGACTGGAAAATACGGCTGCTATATTGAAGATGATAACTGGGGCGCACAGGCTTTATTAGAGAGTAATGGAGCGCAGTTTATTGCGACAGATGAAGCAGGAAATATGTATACAGATATTGCTTCCGAAGGTGGTATAGAGGCAATGCAGATGTGGGCTGATATGATTGCGGAAGGACTTATACCTCATGTTACATGGGATGAGGGATGTCAGGCATTCAATGCAGGTGAGGTTGCAATGCTGTATACAACGATTGCAAGACGTGCAAGTGTTCAGTCTACTGCGCAGTTTGAAGCGGCAGCAGTAAATTCACCAGTGTGGGAAGGCAAAGAACGTGTAATTCCTGCAGGAGGATGTATGCTTGCAATTACAGCTCAGGAAGAGGAAGAGCAGGCAGCAGCTTGGGAGTTTATGAAGTACTTATATAGCATTGAAGGTATGGCAACCTGGACAATTGGAACAGGATATGTACCTCCACGCAAGGATGTAGCAGACAGTCCTGAGGGTTTAAAGAGCTTCTTAGAGGAAAATGAGATGATGAAGGCGGCAACAACTCAGATGGATGGAGTTGTAAGCTGGGCATCGTTCCCAGGAGATGCAGGCTTAGAGATAGACCAGATTTTGAGTGATACTCAGGACCAGATTCTGGGTGGCTCAATAACTGCTAAGGACGGTTTGGCAGCAGCACAGGATAAGATTAATGCCTTATTAGGAAATTAGAGCAGGAGATTAGAACGAAAATGAAAAAAAGAAAAGCAAAAGAGCATTTATTGGCGGGAGTGTTTATTCTTCCAGCACTGATTGCATTTTGTATATTTATGTTCTGGCCATTGATTCGAACAATTTATTTAAGCTTTTTCGACTGGAATATGATTAAGCCAGTGAAAGAATTTGTTGGACTTCAGAATTATATTGATTTGTTCAAGGATGAAGTGACTTACAAGATATTGGGGAATACAGTTATTTATATTGCTATTCTGTTGGTTCTGAATTTTGTGGCACCATATGTGGTTTCGTTTCTGTTGACATTTATCATTAAGAAGGGAAAGAGCTTTTATAAAACAGCCTTTTTCCTTCCGAGTGTTATTTCACTTGTGGTAGGTTCGGTATTGTATGTTTGGATTTTAAATCCGATTTCAGGACCAGTTGCCATTATATTAAAAAACTTTGGTATGCAGCTTCCAACATGGTCTAAGACAGATGGACTGGTCATCGTAATACTAAGCCTGATTACCTCATGGAAGGTGTTTGGCTACAATTTTATTATTGTATTAGGTGGAGTAATGGGTGTGTCGCAGGAAGTGATAGAGGCCGCTAAAATTGATAATATATCTGATTTTAAGATATTTACGCAGATTGTTTTGCCAATGAGTTCGGCGACAGGTGTCTATGTATTGATTATGACAATTATACAGGGACTTCAGTATGTTTATACACCAATCACAGTTGTTACACAGGGCGGACCTAATAATGCAAGCTCTAACTTAATCTATCAGAGCTATCATGAGGCGTTTACATTATATCAGACAGGAGATGCAAGCGCACTTTCCGTTATTACTATGGCATTATTTATTGTATTGCTTTTATTGGAATTTAAGTTTGTTGAAAAAGGAGTATATTATGAAAATTAGTAAAAAACAGGTTGTTACGCATATTCTGTTGGTCTTAATTACAATAGTGCTTCTTTTTCCAATTGTATTTGCTATTGTAAATTCATTCAAATCGTTTGAAGAAGCAACCAATCACATATGGAGAATGATTCCTGCGAATCCAACGCTGG
>JAFUKJ010000002.1 GCA_017467805.1 Lachnospiraceae bacterium | reverse complement strand
TTTTCGTTTACTGTATACCATTTTGATTTGAAATGTATTGAAAATAGCTATAATGGGTGTACCAGAGCAAGTTTTTCGTTTGCTGTATACCATTTGGGGCAGAAATCCAAGAAAAATAGCCCCATTGGGTGTACCACAGTAAATTAATTGTTACTGTACACTTTTTGCTTATGTTCCAAATAGATATTGTCATGGTTCTTGCTGCCATGTCGCATTCGCACCCCGCCAATGCCGCATTCGCAACTGCCTGCGGCACTTGCTCATCGCGCGGCTTCGCCGTATACCTCTGCACTTGAATGTGTCTGCTTGTGAGCAAGCTCCCACAGACAATTCAAGCACATAGGTGCATGGCTCATGTAAATCGCAATTTTATGGCATAAAATGCGCATAAGTATAAGAATTATGAGTAGATAAAGTGTGAAAACTATGATACTGTAAATGGGTATTGAAATATTATAGTTTGAACTAAAATAAATATCTGAGATATTATATATTATTTTGCTATTAAGGAATTTATAATTCCTAGAACGGGGCTGAAGATGAATTGACCGCAGTAAAAGGTAAGGAGGAAATAGATAATGTCTTTTCAGATGATACATATGGAAGTTGCATATAGACTTTTAAAGCGAATACCTCAAATAGAAAACGCTGCAGAATTTATTCTTGGTTCTGTAGCACCAGATTCTGTGCATATGAATCCGAATTATGATGTCAATATGAAGATTAAATCGCATATGTTTAAAGGGTGTGGGATATGGAGTGATACTCAAGATTATCAACGCTGGCATAGTAATATCAATGATATTTTCTGTAAATATGCGGTGACAGAAAAAGGACAAGTTTACAGAGATTTTGTGTTTGGATTATGTGTACATTGCTTGACGGATTATTGGAATGATATAGAAATTTGGAAAAAGCTTCAGAGTGAGAATATACCGCCTATGAATTTCGAAGAGTTTAAAGATGCATACTATCCAGAGGCTCGAGGAATTGATTTGTGGCTTCATCAAAATAGTGAGAATACTGATGCAATTTGCAAGATGCTTTCAGAAGCTATGGTATTTGATGTGGAAGGGCTTGTATGCCAAGCGGATATTGAAAAACAAAGAAATCATTTATTAAATTCGCAATATGATGTTGATGCAGTTGATATATCAAAGTATCGTTTTTTATCGGCAAGAGGTATTAATACTTTTATAGAATTTGTTGTAAATGATATTGCCGAGACAATTGATACATGGCTCAAGGCATAGTTAGCGATAATAATAATAGAAACAGATGTGATTATTTTAAAATAAAACAGGGTTACAAATAAGAGAAAGGTAAAGAAAAGCGATGAAGAGGATTACAGTTTATCAGGATGAAAGCTATAAAAAGCTTGGGGATTTATATGGATTATTTTTTGAAGATATTAATCATGCGGCAGATGGCGGATTATATGCAGAATTGATTCAAAATCGTTCTTTTGAATATTGTGAGATAGATAAGCAGGACTATACGCCGTTTACAGCATGGGACAAGTCTGAGGGGGCTAAGTGGGAGGTTATATCAGATAGACCGCTTAATCAGGAGAATCTTCATCACCTCAGAGTAGAGGCAGGGGCAGGAGATTTTATCAGAAATGCAGGCTACAATACAGGAATCTTTGTAGAAGCGGGAAAACGTTACGACTTTTCCGTGTTTGCAAGAGCAGAAAGGGCAGCAACAGTAGCAGTTACAATTCAGGATATAACAGGAAAAGTATATGCATTGAATAGACTGACACTTGAAGATACCAAAGGTGAGTGGAAAAAGTATGAGCTGACGATGAAAGCGGCAGATACGAGTTATGAGGCCAAGCTGGTGATTACATTTGAAGAGGCTGGCGTGTATGAGTTTGATATGGTTTCGCTCTTTCCGCAGGATACTTTTATGGGAAGAAAGGGCGGACTTCGTAAGGATATCGCAGAAGCATTAATGGAAATGAAGCCGAAGTTCATGCGTTTCCCAGGAGGATGTCTGACACATGATGGTAGCTTAAATGATAAGGATAGAAATTCCATGTATCGTTGGAGAAGAACCTTGGGAAAGGTAGAGGAGCGACCTACATGGAGAAATAACTGGCGCTATAATCAGACACTGGGACTTGGATATTATGAGTATTTCTGTTTCTGTGAGGATATCGGAGCTAAGCCGTTACCTGTGTTACCAGGTGGCTTTAACCCACATAAGGGTGAGGGTGTAGCCATCGAAAATATTGGAGAATGGGTACAGGAAGCCCTTGATTTGATTGAATTTGCAAATGGGGCAACAGATACCAAATGGGGTGGTGTGAGAGCTGAGATGGGACATCCACAGCCATTTAATATGGAGTATCTTGGAATTGGAAATGAGGAAATTGGTGACGGATTTTTCGAGAGATATCCATATTTCCATAATGCAATCAGAGAGAAATATCCTGAGATTAAGATTATCAATACCGCAGGTCCTTTTGCAGTGGGCGAAGGCTATGATGTAGGTTGGGAAAGTGCTAAGAAGTATGGTTCGGATTTGGTAGATGAGCATTACTATTCATCACCAGAGTGGTTCCTTGCGAATATGCATCACTATGAGGATTATGATGAGAATGGTCCAAAGGTTTTCCTTGGTGAGTATGCTTCATGGGGCAATACCTATTACAATGCAATAGTAGAAGCGGCTTACATGACTCATTTGGAGCGCTCTAAGGCAGTCGCTTTGGCTTGTTATGCGCCGATGCTTTGCAATGTAGATTATGTAAACTGGAAACCTGATATGCTCTGGTTCAATAACCATGCGATAATGAAGACACCAAATTACTATGTGCAGAAGCTCTTTATGGAGAATCAGGGAACTGATGCAGTCAGATTTGATATGGAAAATCTGGATGAGGTGATTAAGCTTACTGATACAGAAAATCTTGCAGGAGATATTATCATAGCGGGAAATGATGTAGAGGGTAAGATATGGGACGTAACTTATACTACGGCAGGTGAGATAAAGAAGCTTTCTGATATTGATATCACAGATAACACAGAGCATATCTTACATAAGGTAGAGCAGGATGCACAATATAGCTTAGAGTTTAAGTTTAAGAGAAGCGCGGGAAGAAAGGGCTTAAAGATTTTCTTTGGCACTACGGACAACAGTAGAGTTCAGTGGGAGTTCGGCGGCTGGGATAACTGGGATTGTAATATTATGTCGATTGTAAATGGCAGAGGCTCTACCATTTCCCACAGAATCTTTCATGTAGAGGATATTGAGTACACACTTCGCCTTGAAGTAAATGGCAGAGGTATCAAGACCTATGTAAATGGTGTGCTTTATAATGATACAGTTGACAGACTCCCAGAATTAGAGGAGCTGTATGTGACTGCGGCAACGGATGAAGAGACAGGTAATACTATTTTAAAGGTGGTCAATCTGACAGGAGAGGCAAAGGAGGTACAGCTTGTATTGGAAGGCGAGGAGAAGCATCTTGCATTTGTAAATGCGTTAAGAGATCATGCGCTTACTGAGGAAAATGAGCTGGATAAGCCTGAGAAGATAAGTCCTGTAACAGAAAAGCAGATACTCTTGGATAACACCTTGAACTACACCTTTGCACCACATTCCGTAACAGTATTGGTATTTGCATAATTTGGCAAAGATGCGGAAAAGAAAGCACTTTTAAGCAGGACAAAGTCGGAAAAAAGCATTATAATCACGATGTTGAATTTGAAGTATAGTTGGTTTGAATGACAGAAGTGAGGATATTTGTATGCCAAGAAGACAGCGTTGTAGAAGGATTTGTAAGGAACCAATCTTTAGAGAGTTTTTTACGGCTGGAACAGAAGCCGTGGATACCGTAATATTAACCGTAGATGAGTATGAGGTCATTAGACTTGTGGATTTCGAGAAGAAAACTCATGAACAATGTGCACAAAGTATGAATGTATCAAGAACCACGGTGACAGAGATTTATGAGAAGGCCAGATATAAGCTTTCGGAACATATTATTAACGGAAAGCATCTGTTGATTACAGGCGGTAATTACCGCATATATGATGGTGTTTTATAAAATGAGAGGCTCATGTAGAAATATATAATTTTACATGAGCTTTTTATGTACATTCTTTCTTCTTGAAAAAACCTTACATAAGGCACTATAATAATAGAAAAGGGATAAAAGGGGCAATGCAAATGAAGATTTGTGTAATATCAGGAAGTCCTAAGGGAGAAAATAGTATTACCTATCAGACGGTACTGTTTTTGCAAAAGAAATTTCCAAAATGTGAGTTTGAAACACTTCATGTGGGGCAAAGAATTCGCAGCTTTGAACAGGATATGTCAGCGGCAATTGAGACAATGCTGCGCGCTGATTTGCTATTATTCTGCTATCCTGTTTATACCTTTATTGTACCTGCACAGTTGCATAGATTTATTGAGCTGATGAAGGCAAGTGAGGCAGATTTCTCAGAGAAGATGGTGGCGCAGATATGTACCTCTAAGCATTTCTATGATGTGACGGCACAGCGTTTTATTCAGGAGAACTGTGATGATATGGGAATGCGTTATCTGGGAGGACTTTCAGCTGATATGGATGATTTGCCTAAGGAAAAGGGACAGCAGGAAGCGATAAGCTTCTGGGAGCTTGTACAATGGAGGGCAGAGAATTGTATTTCACTACCACGTATCGCATGGGAAACAAAGTCCGTGCCAGAGTATGTCAGACAGTGGGAGCAGGCGCCTAAGAAGGATGGCAAGGAGATTGTTATCGTTGCCAGCTATACTGAGGAAGATAAGAGCTTAATTGCTATGATAGAGGATTTTCAGGCGGTTGCACCTTATCCGACAAAGCTTGTGAATCTGATGGATTATCCATTTGATGGTGGCTGTCTTGGATGCTTTAAGTGCGCAGTTTCTGGAAAGTGTGTTTATAAGGATAATTTTGATGAGTTTCTCCGTAATGAGATACAGACGGCGGATGCAACAGTTTATGCTTTTTCCATAAAAGACCATTCCATGGGAGCAAGGATGAAGCTGTATGATGACCGTCAGTTCTGTAATGGACATCGCACCGTGACTATGGGAATGCCTGTCGGTTATCTGGTATATGGCGATTTGGCGCGAGAAGCCAATCTTAGTAATATCATAGAAGCAAGAGCTGATGTGGGAAGTAACTTCCTTGCAGGAGTAGCTACAGATGCTGTTGGCGTTGAGGAACTGGCACAGACCTTAGAATATGCTATGGAGCATAAAGTGATGCTACCACAGACCTTTTGGGGCATTGGCGGCATGAAGATATTCCGCGATTTGATTTGGGTTATGCGTGGAATGATGAAGGCAGACCATAAGTTTTATAAGCAGCATGGAATGTACGATTTCCCACAGAAGAAGCGTCCGATGGCTTGGGCAATGATGCTGGTTGGCGCAATACTTTCAAATAAAAAGCTTGTGTCCAAGATGGGAAATAAGATGACGGAAGGTATGCTCATGCCTTATAAGAAGGTATTGGACAAGTTATAATAGATTTAAAATGAAAGGCAGAATAGGAAAGACATGAAATTAATATCTTGGAATGTAAATGGTATCAGAGCCTGTTTAGGAAAGGGCTTTATGGATTTTTTTAATGAGGCAGACGCGGATGTTTTCTGCTTGCAGGAAACAAAGCTTCAGGAAGGTCAGCATGATTTGGAGCTTCCAGGCTATCATCAGTACTGGAATTATGCTGAGAAGAAGGGCTATTCGGGAACTGCGCTTTTTACCAAGAAGGAGCCGATAAGTGTAGCCTACGGAATCGGTATTGAGGAGCATGATAAGGAAGGTCGTGTGATTACGGCAGAGTTTGAGGACTACTATGTAGTGACTGTATACACACCGAATGCGCAGAGAGAGCTGACACGCTTGGAGTATCGTATGCAGTGGGAAGAGGCATTCTTACAGTATCTTAAGAAGCTGGAAGAGAAGAAGCCTGTAATCTTCTGCGGAGATTTAAACGTGGCGCACAAAGAAATCGACCTTAAGAATCCAAAGACTAATCACAAGAATGCAGGCTTTACGGACGAGGAGAGAGGCTGCTTTACCAGAGTATTGGAGAATGGCTTTATTGATACATTCCGTTACTTCTACCCTGATATGGAGGGTATTTACTCATGGTGGTCGTATATGTTCCAAGCAAGACAGAAGAATGCAGGGTGGCGTATTGACTACTTTGTAGTGTCAAAGGCTTTGGAAGAACGACTGGCAGATGCAAAGATTCATACGGATGTTATGGGTTCAGACCATTGTCCTGTGGAGCTGACGTTAAAGTAAAGGTTCAAGTGAATATAGAAGCGAAACGAGCAGGTAAAAAAGCCTGCTCGTTTGTTGAAAAGAACGGAGGCGCAACATATGATTTGTACACCTTGTAATCAGAATGCGATAGAAGAAGTAAGAAATGTAATGGAATATCTGGCAAAGCTGGAGGGAAAGGGAATCCTTACAGGGCAGCATACACAGACATTAGAGCAGGAGGAGCTTGTAAAGATTCAAGAAGTCACTGGAAAGCTTCCAGCAGTATGTGGCTTTGAGCTGTTGGCATATTCGCCTAATATCAAGCTGGAAATAGCCAATGAGGCATGTATCACAGAGGTTGAACAGAATAGAGGAACTCTTGAAAAAGCATGGGAATGGGCAGAAAAAGGTGGACTTATTACCTTTACATGGCATTGGTTTTCACCTTTAGGGGGAAAAGACAAGTCATTTTATAGTGAAAATACGGACTTTAATCCAATAGAAGCGTTGAAGGAAGGAACGCCAGAGCATGAAGCCATGTGTAAAGATTTGGACCATATGGCTTCGCTGTTACAGCCATTTTGCGATAAGCATGTGCCGATACTGTGGAGACCATTTCATGAGTCTGAGGGAGCGTGGTTCTGGTGGGGGTCAAAGGGACCTCAGGTAGCAAAGGAGCTATTCCAATTCATGTATCAATATTATACGAAGAAGCATCATCTGAATAACCTGATATGGGTATGGAATTCGCCAGTAGCAGAGGGCTATGTGGGAGATGCGTGCTGTGACATTATCTCAAGGGATATCTATCCGCCAGAGCATGCTTATGGTGCATTTAGGGATAAGTATGACGAACTGGTAAAAATCACATCGGCAGCAAAGGGAACGGCTTTGGCTGAGACAGGCATCATTCCTGATGCAGATGAGTTAATAAAGACCAACACTTCATGGCTGTGGTATATGACCTGGAGCAAGGATTTTGTGATGATAGAGAAGTTCAATGAGTATGAGGCATTAAATAGGCTTTATCAGCATGAGTATGCCGTTACATTGGATAAGCTTCCAAAGCTATATGAAGTAAAATAAGAAAGAGAGTAGTTTGAAAAATATTGTGCCTGCGCAAGATGCTAAAGCATCTGAAAGTTTGCAGGTAGTGGAAAGGCATGGTTATTAAAATGAAATTTGTAATACAGCGAGTAACAGAGGCATCTGTTAAGGTAGATGGAGAAGTAATAGGAGAAATTGGACATGGTTTATTGGTACTGGTAGGCGTATCTGGCACTGACAATCAGCAGATAGCGGATAAGATGATTGATAAGCTGATAAAGCTTAGAATCTTCGATGATGCAGATGGTAAGACGAATCTTTCCATCTCAGATGTGCAGGGAGAGTTTCTTATCATTTCCCAGTTCACTCTATATGCGAACTGTAAGAAGGGCAATCGTCCGTCCTTTATTGACGCAGGCAAGCCTGATATGGCAAATGAACTGTATGAGTATGTGATTTCCTCATTGGAGGCAAAGGGCTTCCCAACACAGCACGGATCCTTCGGCGCAGATATGAAGGTGTCATTGTTGAATGACGGACCATTTACAATCGTACTGGATTCGGCGGAGATATTGTAGAACTGTCATTCTTATCGTACACCATAACGAATACAATGGAATCAATCAAAGGGACTACCCCTATGGTTGGTTCCATTTTTGTATTTACGTTAAGAGGAGGTATGAATATGTTCGTAGTAATTTGTATGGTGGTATTTGCAGGAATTATCATTTGTCTTGGTGGAGAGTCAAACAAAGCAAACGTGTAATATAAAATGGGATGCGCGCAATGACACATCCCATTTGAAAAATCACAATATCCTAAAACTTAATCTCAATCACACTCGCATTTGTATCAGGTGTAATAATAGAGTCATTACCCTCAACTACTACAAAGCCATTTACAGCTTCGGTAGCCTGCATATTAACCATGCGGATAGAGTAAGGCTTACTGCCGTCTACATTTACATAGATAGTTCTGCCCTGACGCTTTGCAGATACGCTAAGGTCAACAGTGTTGCTCATGCTGTATACCTCAGTCTCAGCTTTCATGCCATCATGAAGTGCATAGATACGAAGCTCTACGCCGTCAGCATAGTCATAGTCAGGTCTGTCATCGCAAGCACCGATAGCCACGATAGAGTTCTCCTTTACCATAAGAGGAAGGCTTAAGTAATCATGCTTCTCCTCATACCATGTAGCACCCTTGTACTCCTTACCTGTAAAGAAGTTGGTCCAGATACCAGCAGGAAGGTAGTACTCTGCAAGGCTTTCATCATTGAAGATAGGAGCAACCAGCAAGCTGTCACCTAACATGTACTGTTTATCAAGGTAATGGCAGGTCTTATCCTTTGTAAACTCAAGTACCATACTTCTCATACAAGGAATACCCTTGGTAGATGCTGTAATCGCTGTCTTATAAAGATATGGCATAATCTTAGCCTTTAATCTTGTGAAGAAGCGAACAACATCAACAGCCTCGTCATCGTATACCCAAGGAACTCTGTAAGATGAGCTTCCGTGGAGACGGCTGTGAGAAGAGAGTAAGCCAAATGCTACCCAGCGCTTATAAACATCAGCAGTAGAGGTATGCTCGAAGCCGCCGATATCGTGAGCCCAGAAGCCAAAGCCTGACATACAGAGTGAAAGACCACCACGTAAGCTTTCTTCCATTGACTCATAATCTGACCAGCAGTCACCGCCCCAGTGAACAGGGAACTTCTGACCACCAACAGTAGCAGAACGTGCAAAGAGAACTGCCTCGCCCTTGCCACGCTTTCTCTCTAATAATTCATAAACGCACTTATTATATAAATATGTATAGTAGTTATGCATTTTCTTAGGATCAGAGCCATCATAGTATACGGCATCTGTAGGGATTCTCTCACCGAAGTCTGTCTTGAAACAGTCAACGCCCATATCTAACAGAACTTCAAGCTTATCCTGGAACCATTTCCATGCCTCTGGATTCGTAAAGTCTACGATAGCCATGCTAGGCTGCCACATATCCCACTGCCATACTTCTCCGTTAGGACGCTTGATGAAGTAGCCCTTTTCCATACCTTCTTTGAAAAGTACGGATTCCTGACCGATATAAGAGTTAATCCATACACAGATATTTAAGCCCTTGTCCTTGATACGCTTTAACATTCCAACTGGGTCTGGGAATACTCTGTCATCCCATAAGAAATCACTCCAGTGGAATTCCTTCATCCAGAAGCAGTCAAAGTGGAAGGTTCTAAGAGGAATACCTCTGTCTAACATACCATCAACGAAGCTCATAACTGTCTCTTCATCATAATTAGTAGTAAATGATGTAGAAAGCCACAAACCAAATGTCCAAGGTGCAGGCAGTGATGGCTTACCTGTAATATCTGTATATCTCTCCAATACATCCTTCATCTCAGGACCATTGATTAAGAAGTAATCAAGATAAGAACCCTCAACAGAGAACTCAGCTCTTGTTACCATCTCAGTACCCATTTCGAAGGAAACATTTTCTGGATGATTTACGAATACACCATATCCCTTGTTAGAAAGGTAGAATGGAATATTCTTATAAGACTGCTCTGTACTTGTACCGCCGTCAGCATTCCAGATTTCTACAGACTGTCCATTCTTTACAAATGGAGTAAATCTTTCGCCAAGACCGTATAATAACTCACCAACACCAAGACTTAACTGCTGACGGATAAAGGTATCCTGATTGTCGCCTTTATCATAAGCAAAGCCTCTCCAGTCAGTCTTCATAAGAGCAAGGTCACGTCCCTTAGACTCTGTAACAAGCTTGCCGTTTCTTGTGTATCTCATGTACCATGACTTCTTACCAATTTCTAATGCAAGAGAACCGCTGTAAACGATTACCTTATCATCATCCTCTTCAGCTTTAATTGGTAAGTTGTTTGCATTAATCTCAAATGCAGGCTCCTTCTTAACAGCACCTAAATGATGATAGGTCTGTACACGGATAACCTCTGGCATTGGAGTTGTAATTACTAAAGTTAAGTTAATACCGCCGAGAGTATCACCTCTGTGGTTGATTCTGTTTGTTGGTGCGCAGATGGTAACCTTGTCAGCTTCCACCTTGGTGAAGTATGCCTCCTGTGGAGCAAAGCACTCGGTTCCTTCCTTCTGTAACCAGCAGCCATTGCTAAATTTCATATCATATACCTTCCTTTCAGGGATTTTATTTCATTATCATGTACAACGTCGGACGCAGTACTAATCAATATACATTTTACTATAATCACTTCGTGATTACAGTAAGTTCCATGCCATTCGGCTCAATATAATATCTGACGATATTATATCATAAACCTATAAAATAAAAATGTAAAAATTAGTGATGTTTCATGTAATTATTAGCACATTTGTGATACACTAAGAACAAAGAAGTGGGGAAAAACAAAAGGAGGAATGCAATATGAAAATGACTTTTGTCGGAGCTGCACATGAAGTAACGGGAAGCTGTCATTATATTCAGGCGTGTGGTAAGAATATTCTGGTAGATTGCGGCATGGAGCAGGGCGTTAATGTATTTGAAAATTGTGAGATTCCAGTAGATGAGGCAAGTATTGATTATGTGCTGCTGACACATGCACATGTAGACCACTCAGGACATCTGCCGCTTTTATATGCGAAGGGCTTTAGAGGTCATATTTACATGACGGAGGCTTCTGCTGATTTGTGCTCTATTATGCTTCGTGACTGTGCGCATATTCAGATGACAGAGGCAGAGTGGAAGAATCGTAAGGCAAAGAGACACTCAGGCGTAGAGCAGGCAGAGCCTTTATATACGATGGAAGATGCACAGGGAACCATTAAGAGAATTGTTCCTTGTGATTATAATAAGGAAATAGAGCTTGCAGAAGGGATTAAGATTCGTTTTACGGATGTAGGTCATTTACTTGGCTCAGCAAGTATTGAGGTATGGCTGACAGAGGGCGATGTCACGAAGAAGATAGTATTCTCAGGTGATATTGGTAATAAGAATCAGCCTTTGATAAAAGACCCGATTTATACCAAAGAGGCGGACTATGTTGTTATGGAGTCAACTTACGGTGATAGGATGCATAGTGCCGAGAAGCCTGATTATATAAAGGACCTGGCGGATATCATGAATAAGACCTTTTCGCAGGGCGGTAATGTCGTAATTCCATCCTTTGCGGTAGGTAGAACGCAGGAGATTTTATATTTTATCCGTAAGATTAAGGCAGACGGACTGGTAACCTCTTATCCGAAGTTTGAGGTATATGTAGACAGTCCGTTGGCAGTTGAGGCGACAGGTATTTTCCAGAAGAATGTCTTTGACTGTTATGATGAGGAGGCTATGGAGCTGGTGAAGAAGGGGGTTAATCCTTTAACATTCCCAGGCTTAAAGCTTTCTATTACCAGTGATGAGTCTAAGCAGATTAACTTTGATGATAAGCCGAAGGTAATTATTTCTGCCAGCGGTATGTGTGAGGCAGGACGAATCAGACATCATTTGAAGCATAATCTTTGGAGACCTGAGTGTACAATACTTTTCGTTGGCTATCAGTCTGTGGGAACCTTGGGAAGAGTACTTGTGGATGGGGCAAAAGAGGTTAAACTTTTCGGTGAGCCTGTGGAGGTAAGAGCTAATATTACGAAGCTTCCAGGACTTAGCGGTCATGCCGATAAGGCAGGATTAATTGATTGGATTACTGCCTTTGAGAAGAAGCCTGACAGAGTATTTGTTGTGCATGGTGAAGATAGTGTTTGCAATTTGTTCACCGAATGCCTTAAGATAGAGCATGGAATCCGTGCATATGCCCCATATTCTGGTACAAGGGTAGATTTGATTACCAATACCATTGAGTACGAGGCAGCACCTGTTGTAAAGAAGAAGAGAATCATCGTAGTATCCGATGTCTTTACAAGACTTTTGGCAGCAGGACAGCGCCTGATTTCAGTTATTCATAAGAATGAGGGCGGTGCCAATAAGGATTTGGCGAAGTTCGCAGACCAGATTAATTCATTATGCGATAAGTGGGACAGATAAGAGGAAGGAGTAATTTACTGGATATGGCTAAAGTTACAATTATAAGTGAGACACCAAAGAACCCGATAACACTTGTAGGTGAGAGAGCAGGTGTGTGCTGGGGAGCCGATATTAGTGATAAAGAGAAGAACTATAAGAGAGGTTTGGACTGTATTGAGTCAGGTCATCACCGTGTATTAGAATATGTAAATGTGGAGATGATACTGGATGGCTATTCTGCAAGAGTTATCAGAGAGTGGTATACACACATCGGTGGCGCACCAACCAGATTGCAGGCAAGCACAAGATATATTAATTATAAGAATTTTGAGTATGTTATTCCGCCAACAGTTGAGAAGAACGAGGAGGCGAAGGCACTTTATACAGAGTTGATGCAGCAGATTGCAGATACCTGTAGCAAGCTTGAGACAGAGTGTGGTGTACCGAGAGAGGATGCGGCTATGCTGCTTCCTCTTGGAATGGGTACTAAGATTGTCGATAAGAGAAATGTGCGTAACTTAATTGAGATGTCACATCAGAGATTATGTACCAGAGCATATTGGGAATACCGCAGACTGATGCAGGATATTATGAAGGAATTAGAGGCTTACTCAGAAGAGTGGGCATATCTGGTGAAACATTATTTTATGCCTAAGTGTGAGGTGGCTGGCTACTGTACAGAGAAGAAATGCTGTGGTAGAAAGCCAAGATTAGAGAAGTAGGAGAGCACCGGATGAACATAGTAGTAGCAGCAGACAACAATTGGGCAATCGGAAGAAATGGCAATCTTCTTGTGAAGATTCCTAATGACCAAAAGATATTTCGCCAGATGACAGCGGGAAAGGTAGTTGTATACGGTAGAAAGACTTTGGAGACTTTTTCCCAGCAACAGCCGATTCAGGGCAGAGTAAATATTGTACTGTCTAAGAATAAGAACTATCAGGTAAAGGGAGCGATTGTTGTTCATTCTATAGAAGAATTACTGGAGGAGCTTAAGCAGTACGATAGTGAGGATGTATATATTGTAGGCGGACAAAGTGTCTATGAACAGCTGCTTCCTTATTGCGATACGGTTCACGTAACTAAGATTGATTACAGCTATCAGGCAGATGCTCATTTCCCGAATCTGGATGAGATGGAAGAGTGGCAGATCCCCGCGGATAGTGAGGAACAGACCTATTTTGATGTGGAGTATGTATTCCTCAAGTATGAGAAAAAGTAAGCCGTAAGAGGTTGACAATTTATTTTATTAGTAAGATAATGAAAAGAAGTTTATGGACTAGAAAACGACCGATAACAGGCTGTTTCTTAATCTGAAAACATTACTTAGATGAAAGGAAGACATGTATCATGGAAAAGAAAAATCTTGACTGGGCAAATCTTGGATTTGGTTACGTACAGACAGAGAAGAGATATGTAACCAACTATAAAAATGGAGCATGGGATGAGGGCGTCATCACTGAGGATGCTAATGTCGTGCTGAATGAGTGCGCAGGCGTTTTCCAGTATGCACAGACCTGTTTTGAGGGCTTAAAGGCTTATACAACAGAAGATGGACGTATCGTAACCTTCCGTCCTGACTTGAATGAGCAGCGTATGAAAGACAGCTGTACAAGACTGGTAATGCCGACATTACCTGATGGACGTTTTGTAGAGGCTGTTAAGGCTGTAGTAAAGGCGAATGCAGAATATGTACCACCATTTGGTTCAGGTGCTACTTTATACCTTCGTCCTTATATGTTTGGTACTAACCCTGTAATCGGTGTTAAGCCAGCTAATGAATATCAGTTCAGAATCTTTACAACACCTGTAGGACCTTACTTCAAGGGCGGCGCTAAGCCATTAACACTTTGCATTAGTGATTATGACCGTGCAGCACCACACGGAACAGGACATATTAAGGCTGGACTTAACTATGCAATGAGCTTACATGCAATTACAGAGGCTCATAAGAATGGCTTTGATGAGAATATGTATCTTGATTCAGCTACAAGAACAAAGGTAGAAGAGACTGGTGGAGCGAACTTCCTCTTCGTTACAAAGGACAATAAGATTGTAACACCTAAGTCTGATACTATTTTACCATCTATCACACGTCGTTCGTTGATGGTAGTTGCTAAGGAGTACCTTGGACTTGAGGTTGAAGAGAGAGAAGTATATGTTGATGAGCTTAAGGACTTCGCAGAGTGTGGTCTTTGTGGTACAGCAGCAGTTATTTCACCTGTAGGTAAGATTGTAGACCATGGTAAGGAGATTTGCTTACCAAGCGGTATGGCTGAGATGGGACCTACTACTAAGAAGTTATATGAGACATTAACAGGTATCCAGATGGGACGTATCGAAGCTCCAGAAGGATGGGTTGTTGAAATCGAATTATAGGATGATATTAAAGGAGATTGTTGTCATACAATCTCCTTTGTTGTTGAATCATTTTTGAAAATACCGTATAATTAAGTTAACATAGTATTTTTGCGCGAGGAAGAAAAGACATGCATGAGAATTACGCAGAGGAAACAAGGCGAGAAGAATTGAATAAGCGTTATCTGGAGTTTTCATGTCCTAAGCTGGAGTTTTCTATCTATCCTGGGGAAAGGATGGAAGGAATCTTTATTATTTACACAGATGGAGTAGATGCTGAGGGGGATATTTTTTCTTCCGATACAAGAATGAAGACATTTGCGAAGCATTTCTTAGGAAAAGAAATAGAGATTGAATATTTTCTTGATGCTACAAATTTAGAGGAAGGCAGCTTTGTAAGGGGAAAGTTTACTGTGATTAGTAATCGTGGTGAGTATGAGCTGCCATATCGTATTCAGGTGACGAAGCCGCAGATGGAAACATCTATGGGAAATATCAGGAATCTGTTTCATTTTACTAATCTGGCAAAAACTGACTGGAAGGGCGCAGTAGACTTCTTTTACAGTGAGGATTTTGCGAATATATTTCAGAATAGTGATAAGAAGTACAAAGTGTTGTATCAGGGACTTTCACGTTTTGCGGGTAACCAAAGAAATGTGGAAGAGTTTTTGGTGCAGATTCATAAGAAAGAGCCAATTTCATACGAATTAGATATAGAGGCTTTCGTGCTGGAGGATGTGAAGAACAGTACACAGAGAACACTGAGTATTATCAGGCGCGGATGGGGATATACAGACCTTAGGATAGAGACAAGTGGTGCATTTTTGCAGATTGATAAGAAGTGGATAACAGCAGAGGATTTTCAGCAGGATATCTGCCGTCTGGAGCTTGATATTGATGCGACAAGACTTAGCCCAGGGATAAATAAGGGAGAGATAGTGATTTCAGATAGCTGTAATTGCTTAAGGGTACCTGTAACGATTTCGCAGACTGTGAGAAAAGGTAATCGTAATAAGCGAAAGGCAGAGCAGAAAGCGTTAGTCGAAATCATGAAAGGCTATACAGAGGTTCGCCTAAAGAAGCTTTCCAAGGATGTATGGCTCACAAAAGCTACACAGGCAGTGGAGGAGCTTTTGGAGTTTGACGAAGATAATTTGACAGCGCAGCTCTATCGCATTCAGATTCTGATAGAAAGAGAACGCTTTCAGGAAGCCAGGTCGTATCTTGAAGCTATTCGAATGAAGGCTTTAGATGACAAGACGGATATAGTAAAGCAGTGCTATTACATGTATCTGACTACACTGTATAATCGTGATGAGAATTTTATTCAGGTGGTACTGGATGAGATTGAAACTGCCTTTGCCAACAATCGTAAGGAATGGCGTTTAGCGTGGCTTTTAATGTACGCTGACGAAGAGTATACAAAGAATCCTGAGTTTAAGTGGCTCTTTTTACAGGAGCAGTTTAAATTAGGCTGCACCAGTCCGATTCTTTTCTGTGAAGCAGTGATGCTGTTAGAGGAGCATCCATCTTATATTTTAAGGCTGGATGAGTTTGAGCAGAACGTGCTTTGGTATGCGGCGAAGAAGGGGGCATTGTATCAGGGACTGATAGAGCAGCTTCAGTATCTGGTGGTACGCATTTCGGAATATTCTCCGTTGCTATACAGAACATTAGCGGAGGTTTATCGTATTACGAAGTCAACCCAGACGATACAGGCGATATGCAAGCTGTTGGTACTTGGTAATAAGTGTGGACCTCAGTATTTGGAATGGTATGAAAAGGGTGTCGAGAAGGAAGTAAGAGTTCCAAGATTATATGAGTGTTATATGATGTCATTGGATCTTGAGAAGGAGTATGCTCTTCCTAAGATGCTTCTAATGTATTTTGCATATCAAAGCGACCTTGATTATGAGAGGAATGCATATCTGTATGCGTATATCGAGAGACATAAGGAGCAATATCCTGACATTGAGGTGAATTATCGTATTGCCATTGAGAGATTTGTATTGGAGCAGATTAAGCAGGGGCATATCAATCAGAATCTTGCATATCTGTATCAGCAGATGGTAGCGCCGCAGATGCTTCGTGATGAGATGGCTTATGCCTTTACGCCATTGTTATTTATGCATCGCATTGTAGTTAAAAATCCACAGATTACATCAGTGGTTGTTCTGCATGACAGGGTAAATGGAGAAAGTATTTATCCCGTAATAAATGGAAAGTGTCAGCTTCCAATTTATGGAGAGGATTATCAGCTACTGCTTCAGGATAGAGAGAATAACCGCTATTGTGCAAGTATAGCTTTTGAGAATCATCGGCTTATGGAGACGGAGAGATTTATGCCTGTACTTGAGAAGTGCGTGGAGGGCAGACTTAGCTTTGATTTGTATCTGTGTGAAGCAAATAAAGACTACATAGTGATTAATCAGGAGAATGTGAAGCGATTTAAGTATCTGGTAGAGTCAGAGCAGATTGTAGATTCCTTCAAAAAGGAGATTAGAACAAATCTATTAAGATTCTATTATGAGAATGACATGATCGGTGAACTGGATAATTATCTGGAGGAGATTGAACCCGAGAATCTGGATGCAGAAGAGCGTGCGGAGTTTATTCAGTATCTAATCTACAGAGGTATGTTTGAAAAGGCATATATTTGGATTCGTAGATTTGGCATGAAGGGAGTTCATCCTAAGTCTGTAGCGAGATTAATCAGCCGAAGAATCGTGGATAATGGTTTTACCAAAGAGGAATTTTTGCTAAATGTTGCGTATTATATATTCAGACATACGCGTTATGATGAGAATATTTTAAAATATTTATCACGACATTATGAGGGAAAGTCTTCTGAACTTTGTGATATTTGGGATGCGGCACAGGAGCTTGGCCTTGATACCTGCGAGTTAATGCAGAGAATGTTAAGGCAACTGTGGTATACAGATGCATTTATGGCACGTAAGACAGAGGTGCTTTTATGTTATGCAGAGCATCCGAGACATGATGATACCCTGGTAAGACATATGCTGACAGAGGTTGCTTACTCCTATCTGATAGAAGATGTACTGGTAGACGAGGCTGTTTTTGACCGAATCTATGAACTTTATAGGCAGACAGGAGCATTGAATAGCACTTGTAAGCTTGCGTTGCTTAAATGTTGGGCAGAGCATTCCGCATTGCGTCGGGAGGCGGCAAGAGAAAGTGTTTCAATGTTCATCAAAGAATTTTTGCAGAGTGATATATGTTTTTCTTTCTTTATAGAATATATAGACTGGGTACCTGAGTTATACAAGTATGAAGATAAGGTGTTTCTGGAGTATAAGGCAGCACCAGGGACAGTTGTTCGGGTTCATTATATTATTGATGGCGGTGAAGAGGAAGATAACTGTTATGTCACAGAGGATATGAAGGACTTATATGAGGGGATGTATGTAAAGAACTTTACCTTGTTTCATGGTGAGGTGCTTCAATATTATATTACAGAGCATTCTGATGGTGAAGTAATAACCCAAAGCGGTGAGTTGGTTTCACCAGTGCAGGGGCTGCAGAGCGGCGCGGGGCGCTTTGCGATGTTGAATGATGTGATGACTGCATGCAGTATGCAGGATGATGCAACTGCTACACAGCTGTTGGAGGAATATCTTAAGAAGGATTTTTATACAAGGCAGTTATTTACGGTAATATAATTAATAAATTAATATAATTGATAAATTAATATAATTAATAAATAAGATTAATTGAGGACATAGGAGAGCTTATAAAAGGATGCTGTTGGAACGAACATTGGACGAGCTTACAAAAAAGAATAAAGTAGCGCTTGGTATTGATTTTGGAAATGATATCACGCAGATTACCTATTGCAGAGCAGACCAAAGTATGCCAGAGACAATCAGTCTGGTAAACGGTGAGGAGCAGTATAATATTCCAACTGTACTTTGCCGCAATCAGGAGCAGCATCAGTGGTATTATGGAAAGGAAGCTCTGCAGAAGGCACAGGCAGGAGAGGGAATACTGGTAGAGGATTTGGTGCTGTTTGCTAATAATGGAAGCACAGTGGAAGTTGGCGATATGGAATTTGCCATAGAAGAGCTTATGGAAATCTTCTTGAAGAAATGTCTTGGTCTGGTATCTGCATTTGCAACACCACAGGATATATCTCATATTGCATTTTCGCTTCGAACGGTGACACCTGAGCTTATGGCTGTTCTGAAAAAGGCAGTGGCTGAGTTAAAGCTGGATGGTGTACAGGTGCAATTTATGTCTAGAAAGGATTGCTTTTTTCAGTATATCATACATCAGCCTGAGGAAATGTGGATTCATGATGTATTGCTTTTTGAATATGGCACATCAGGTGTAAAAAGCTATTTGCTGGAGAAGAATCTAAAGACCAGACCTATAGTGTGTATGATACAGGAAGAGCTTTTTCCGCAGATGAAGCAGCAGGGACTTACAACTTCCATAAGAGAGCAGAAGGAAGCCTATCAGCTTCAATTGGATGCAGCTTTTTTGGAGATTATTAGAGAAAAGTGTGAGAAGAGACATATTACTTCCGTTTTTTTACTGGGAGATGAGTTTTCAACACAATGGTGCAAGGAGTCCATTCGGTATTTGTGTAAGGGACGAAGGGTATTTCAAGGGAATAATCTTTTCTGCAAGGGTGCGTGCTACGGTGCAAGAGAGCAGATGATGCCGTCAACTCTGAAGCAGGAGTATGTGCATCTTTCGGATGAGAAGCTGATTGCAAATTTGGGGATAAATTGTAACAAGGGTATGCAGGAGATTTATCTGCCGCTATTGCATGCGGGCACAAACTGGTATGAGGCTGAAAAGGAACTGGATGTTATGTTATCCGTGAATAATAAGATTCCGATAACAATTACACCTGTGGATGGAAGGGCTGCAAGGAAAGCAGAGATTACCTTGGAAGGGCTGCATGTCAGGGGGAATCGTACCAATCGGGTAGGTATTCGGATGGATATGACGGACGCCCATACGGTGAGAATTTCTTTAAAAGACAAGGGTTTTGGAGATATATTTCCATCATCTGGACAGGTATGGCAGGAAGAGTTTTCGTTGAAGGATTTATAAGTGGAAGGAAATGGATTTGTAGTGAACAATGTATATTTGTGCGTAGGAAATTTTGCAAATTGTCCATTTTATTTAGAAATTTCAGATATTTATGTATACTCAATCGAAGAATTGTGTTATTATTTAATAGATAAGATACATTTATTGGATTCTGACCTAATGAATCAAAGGCTTACGGAATGGATTCGTAAAGAATGTGGATTGAAGGAATTGGCGGATGAACTGGACATATATATCAGGAAAAAGTTGTCATTGGCAGCTTTCGTAACAACGATTCTGGAGAAAACGCAGATTTATGATGAGCAAATTGTCAGAAAGGTAGATCGTATCTTAAAGGAACAGGCGGCATTAACGCCCTTTGAACGCATGAAGAAACGGGCAGAGCATTATTTTGCAACAGGTCGTTTTGCGCAGGCCGGGAAGATTTATCAGGAGCTGTTGTTACAGCCTGGTGTGGAAGAACGGTCAAAAGCTATACTATATCACAATCTGGCATCTGTATATGCGATGGATTTTGCATATGAACAGGCTGCAAAGTATTATCTGGAGGCCTATCGAATCAGTGGCGACAGGCATATCAGGCAAACTTATATTCAGGCGATGCGGATGGCATTATCAGATTATGATTATGGTGTATTTATGAGGGATAATCCCGACTGGGAAGATGATTTTGCAACAGTAGCAAAGCTATGGGAGGCGACAGACAGCGATTGGTGTACTTCTGCGGAAATTAGCATACTGGCAAAATGGAAGGATAGAAGTAGTGATGCCGAGATTATGAAGGCATTAAAGGATGACTATCGTAGACAGACTGTGTAAAGGCATAAGGGGGAAGTGTAATGGGGTTACTCAAAAGTTTGACACAACATTTCAGTAAGAAGAACAAGGTGGCAGAGGAAGTGGATTTTCAGCAGGTGCAGGAAACAGGCATCAGAAGAAAGGACATGGACTTCCATGACAGGCAGCAAAGAGAACGTTATGTAAAAGCGTGCTTAGACCAAATGGGAGAGGCTTCAAAGGAGTTGGAGACCTTAGGATATGAGTATAATCTGGTAACGTCGTATTTGACGGATATGGAAGAGATAGATGCCATGCCGCCTGAAATGAGAGAACAGCTTGCTAACTGCGCAAAGCATATTGTAGAGCTGCAGGGCAATCAAAAGAAGCTGCTTGGGAGAAAAGCAATTATGACGGATGTGCAGTATTTACAGATGGAGCGAATTTCTGAATACATGCCAGAAGGGTATGATAAGCTTAAGGAAGCAGAAGATTATCAGGTGCTTGTGAAGAAGGATTTGAATAGATTAGATGGCGAGAAGCATGCATATCATTTTAGAAGAACTGAGCTGCAGACTGGGCAGAATAACCTAAAGGGTATGATTGCAATTTGTGTGGGAGCAATGGCTATATTGCTCTTAATACTGGCAGTTATCGGCACTACCTTCCATTTGGATGTGGAGCTTGGTTGTATTATAGCGGTACTTGTGGCAGCAGGTGCCATGACCTATGTATATGTGAAGTTCAATGAGCTTCGCAAAGAAGAGAAGAAGGTAGACAGGGCGATTAATAAGCTGATATTATTACAGAATACAGTGAAAATCCGATATGTGAATAATACCAATCTTCTGGAATATTTATATGTAAAGTATAATGTAGACAGTTCCGCACAGTTGAAGAATCTTTGGGATAAATATCTCGAAGAGAAGAAGCAAAGAGAAGCAGAACAACAGGTACAAAGTGATATTGATTTTTATCAGGCATCATTGGTAAAGCAGCTTAGAAAGTGTAAGATTCAGGACCCGAATATCTGGCTGCATCAGGCGGTAGCGTTATATGACAATAAGGAAATGGTAGAAATCAGACATGGATTAATCATCAGAAGACAGAAGCTGCGCAAGCAGATGGAATATAATGCAAAGATGGCGCAGGATGCACAGGATGAGGTAAAGGATGTTGTGCAGACCTTCCCAGAATATGCCAAGAAAATATTAGAACTCGTGTCAGAATATGAAAGAGCATTGGCATAGTTTGCAAATTACACAAAAAAATTAGGAAATAGTACTAAATTTTTTATATGGAACAAGTATGAAAAGATTTTGAAACGCATTGACTTGAAAAAAAGTGATGTATTATAATCTTTTCGTACATAAAGGCGTGTACTCTCGTGGATGTATGCGCCTTTATGCGTTTTTTTGACTTTTAATTTCATATAGGTCCACGATAGCGTAGGAGGATAAACATGCAAGAGTATCAACCATTTAAGGAAGGTAAAGTGCGAGAGGTATATGACAATGGCGACACTTTGATTATTGTTGCTACAGACAGAATCTCCGCATTTGACCACATTTTAAAGAACAGGATTACCCTTAAGGGTACAATTTTGACACAGATGTCAAAGTTCTGGTTTGAGCTTACTAAGGATGTGTTGCCCAATCATATGATTTCAACAGATACTAAGGATATGCCTGAGTATTTCAGACAGGAAAGATTTGATGGCAATAGTATGTTATGCAAGAAGCTTGAGATGCTTCCGATTGAGTGTATTGTAAGAGGATACATTTCTGGAAGTGGTTGGGAAAGCTATAAGGCAGATGGAACAGTTTGCGGGATTAAGCTGCCTGAAGGTATGGTAGAGTCGCAGAAGCTACCAGAGCCTATTTACGCGCCTAGTACAAAGGCAGAGATTGGGGACCATGACGAGAATATCTCGTTTGAAAAGAGTATTGAAGTATTAGAAAAGCTTTATCCTGGCAGGGGTGAAGAGTATGCAACTAAGATTAAGGATGCAACGATTGCTTTATATAAAAAGTGCGCAGAGTACGCGTTAAGTAAGGGAATTATCATAGCAGATACCAAGTTTGAGTTTGGTTTGGACGAGAATGGTGATGTTGTACTTGGGGATGAGATGCTGACACCTGACAGCTCGAGATTCTGGCCGTTAGACGGATATGAGGCAGGTAAGGGACAGCCTTCTTTTGATAAGCAGTATGTAAGAGACTGGCTCAAGGCGAATCCTGACAGTGATTATTTACTTCCTGAGGAGGTTGTTGGTAAGACAATTGCCAAGTATAAGGAAGCATATGCGTTATTAACAGGAAAAGAGATTCAGTAATCAATAGAATACATATAGGTCTTAAGTGAAAGCTTAGACGGTAGAAAGGTATGGTAGATATGAGTACAGACAGATATACAAGTCCGTTATCAGAACGTTATGCAAGTAAAGAGATGCAGTACATTTTCTCTTCTGATATGAAGTTCAGAACATGGAGAAAGCTGTGGATTGCACTTGCGGAGACAGAGAAAGAGTTAGGCTTAAATATCACCCAGGAGCAGATTGATGAGTTGAAGGCACATCAGGATGATATTAATTATGATGTGGCAAGAGCAAGAGAGAAAGAAGTACGTCATGATGTTATGAGTCATGTATATGCATACGGCGTACAGTGTCCTAAGGCGAAGGGAATTATTCACCTTGGTGCAACCTCGTGCTATGTAGGAGATAATACAGATATTATTGTTATGGCAGAGGCGTTGAAGCTTGTGAAGAAGAAGCTTGTCAATGTAATCGCAAAGCTTGCGAAGTTTGCTGATGAATATAAGGCACAGCCAACACTTGCTTTCACACATTTTCAGCCTGCGCAGCCAACCTCAGTTGGTAAGAGAGCAACACTTTGGACACAGGAGTTTTGCATGGATTTGGAGGATTTGGAGTATGTACTCGGTTCTTTGAAGCTCCTTGGCTCAAAGGGAACTACAGGTACACAGGCAAGCTTTTTGGAGTTGTTTGATGGAGACCAGGAGACAATTGATAAGATTGATCCGATGATTGCTAAGAAGATGGGCTTTACAGACTGCTACCCTGTATCAGGACAGACTTATTCCAGAAAGGTAGATACCCGCGTGATGAATATCTTGGCTGGTATCGCAGCAAGCGCTCATAAGATGAGTAATGATATTCGTTTGCTTCAACATTTAAAGGAGATTGAGGAGCCTTTCGAGAAGAGCCAGATTGGTTCATCAGCCATGGCATATAAGAGAAATCCTATGAGAAGTGAGAGAATTGCTTCACTTTCAAGATACGTTATGGTGGACGCTTTGAATCCCGCTATTACATCAGCAACACAGTGGTTCGAGAGAACGCTTGATGACTCAGCGAATAAGCGTATTGCGATTGCCGAGGGCTTTTTAGCAGTGGATGGTATTCTTGACCTTTGCCTGAATGTAGTGGATGGACTTGTGGTATATCCTAAGGTAATTGAGAAGAGATTAATGAGTGAGTTACCATTTATGGCAACAGAGAATATTATGATGGATGCTGTAAAGCTTGGCGGAGACAGACAGGAACTTCATGAGAAGATTCGTACCTTGTCCATGGAGGCAGGTAAGAATGTCAAGGTAGAGGGTAAAGAGAATAATCTGTTAGAGTTAATCGCAAATGATTCTGCCTTTAATATGTCTCTTGAAGATTTACAGAAGGCAATGGACCCATCTAAGTATATCGGTCGTTCAGAGATTCAGGTAGATAACTTCCTTGCGAAGGTAGTACAGCCGATTTTAGATGCAAATAAGGATTTACTTGGTATTCAGGCTGAAATCAATGTATAATTAATTGGATAGATAAAGAAAAGAATTAGGAGGCTCCTATGGGCGGATTTTTTGCGGTAGCATCAAAAGAAGATTGTGTATTTGATTTGTTTTTCGGAACAGACTATCATTCACATTTAGGAACAAGACGTGCAGGTATGGCGGTGTATGGTAAGGAGAATGGCTTTGACCGTGCGATTCATAATATTGAGAATTCACCATTCCGTACTAAGTTTGATAGAGATGTTTCCAAGATGAGCGGTAATCTTGGAATTGGTTGTATTTCAGATTATGAACCACAGCCATTGATTGTACGTTCACATCATGGTACTTATGCAATCACAACCGTTGGAAAGATTAATAACACAGATGCGATTGTAAATGAGATTTTTGGAGACAGCCACGGCGCACATTTCCTTGAGATGAGTGGTGGAGACATTAATCCGACAGAGCTTGTAGCTTCGATTATTAATCAAAGAGAGAATTTAATTGAAGGAATCAAACATGCACAGGATTTAATTGATGGTTCCATGACAATACTGGTTATGACACCGATGGGAATTTATGCGGCTCGTGATAAGATGGGACGAACCCCTGTGGCAATTGGTAAGAAGGACGGTGCGTATTGTGTAGCATTTGAGAGCTTTGCGTATCTGAATCTTGGCTATCAGCCTGTTCGTGAGTTGGGACCTGGAGAGATTGTAATTGTGACTCCTGAGGCAGTGAAGCCATTAGTAGCACCAGGTAAGGATATGAAGATTTGTACCTTCCTTTGGGTATATTATGGTTATCCTTCATCTTCATATGAAGGTATCAGCGTAGAGAAGATGCGTTATAACTGTGGTGCTGAGCTTGCAAAGCGTGATAATGTAGAGGCGGATATTGTAGCGGGTGTTCCTGATTCGGGTACGGCACACGCGATTGGTTATGCTAATGAGTCGGGTATTCCGTTTTCGAGACCTTTCATCAAATATACACCAACCTGGCCTCGTTCATTTACACCTACGATTCAGACGAAGCGTAATATGATTGCGAAGATGAAGCTGATTGCTGTTCACGATTTGATTCAGGATAATAGAATGTTATTAATAGATGACTCTATTGTACGTGGTACACAGCTTCGTGAGACAACAGAGTTCTTATATCAGAGTGGTGCGAAAGAGGTTCATATCAGACCAGCATGTCCACCGTTGATGTTTGGATGTAAGTATCTGAACTTCTCACGTACATCATCTGCGATGGAGCTTATTACACATCAGGTGATGCAAGAGCTTGAGGGTGAGAAGTATATGACTCATCTGAATGCCTATGTGAACCCTGATTCGCCAGAGTATGCAGCGATGATAGAGAAGATTCGTGTGAAGCTTAATTTTACAACACTTCGTTATCACAGATTGGATGACATGATTGCATCTGTAGGTTTAGACCCTTCTAAGCTTTGTACTTACTGCTGGGATGGTAAAGAGTAAGGCATAAGTGCAACTTATATTACTTATAATAAATATTGATTTTACTTATGGGATAAAACAAGATATGATATCTATGTAGGGATTGTATTTTGTTTTATCCCTTTAATTATTTGCACAAGTGCATAAGGAATATGTAGCTTTGCTACATGCACTTGGCACTGCGAGCAGATGCATCTGCTCGATTATATATTTTATATGGAGGAATGATTAATGGTAAAGGCAGTAGTTGGCGCCAATTGGGGCGATGAAGGTAAAGGAAAGATTACAGATATGCTCGCAAAGGAAGCAGATATTATTATCCGTTTTCAGGGAGGCGCAAATGCAGGACATACAATCGTAAATGAATATGGTAAGTTTGCTCTTCATACATTACCATCTGGAGTATTTCATAACCATACTACCAGTATTATAGGAAATGGCGTGGCATTAAATATTCCGATTTTTATGAATGAGATTAAGTCACTTACGGATAGAAATGTACCAATGCCTAAGATTTTGGTATCAGACAGAGCGCAGATAGTAATGCCTTATCACATTTTATTTGACCAGTATGAAGAGGAAAGACTTGGAGGAAAGTCTTTTGGTTCTACAAAGTCAGGTATTGCACCATTTTATTCAGATAAATATGCAAAGATTGGCTTCCAGGTAAGTGAGCTTTTTGAGGAAGAGCTTTTACAGGAGAAGGTAGAGAGAGTATGTGAACAGAAGAACATTATTCTTGAACACTTATATAAGAAGCCATTGATTGATGCAAAGGAATTATTGGAAACATTACACGAGTACAGAGATATGATTGCACCATTTGTATGCGATGTATCTTTATATCTTGACAAGGCGATTAAAGAAGGAAAAAATATTTTATTAGAGGGACAGCTAGGAACTTTAAAGGACCCAGACCACGGTATTTATCCGATGGTTACTTCATCCTCTACACTTGCAGCATATGGTGCGATTGGTGCAGGTATTCCACCATATGAGATTAAGAAGATTTATACCGTGTGCAAGGCTTATTCTTCGGCAGTTGGTGCTGGTGCGTTTGTATCAGAAATTTTTGGCGATGAGGCAGATGAGCTTAGAAGACGCGGTGGTGATGGTGGTGAGTATGGAGCAACCACAGGACGTCCAAGACGTATGGGATGGTTTGACTGTGTAGCATCTAAGTATGGCTGCCGTCTGCAGGGAACTACAGATGTATGCTTTACAGTCCTTGATGTATTAGGATACTTAGATGAGATTCCAGTATGCGTAGGATATGAAATTGATGGGGAGGTAACAACAGATTTCCCTGTAACAGCCAAGCTTGAAAAGGCTAAGCCTGTATTAAAGACATTACCAGGCTGGAAGTGTGAGATTAGAGGCATTCGCAAGTATGAGGAACTTCCTGAGAACTGTCGTAAATATATTGAGTTTATCGAGGAGCAGATTGGTTATCCGATTACTATGGTAAGTAACGGACCTGCAAGAGAGGATATTATTTATAGAGTATGATGGTAAAAAATAATCTTGAGCAATACAGAGTCTTTTATATAGTGGCAAAGTGTGGAAGTCTTACAGAAGCGGCAAAGGAGCTTTCGATTACACAGCCTGCTGTTAGCCAGGCAATTAAGCTGTTAGAGGATAGCGTTAGTACAAAGCTGTTTCAAAGAACGGCTAAGGGCGTGAAGCTAACCAAAGAAGGTGAGATTTTATATGCTCATGTGGAAAAAGGCTATGAACAGTTTGCGTTAGGCGAAAAGGCATTAGAGCAGATGCTAAATATAGAGCTTGGTGAGATAAAGATTGGTGCAAGTGATATGACTTTACAGTACTTTTTGCTGCCGTTTCTTGAGAAATTTCATGAAAGCTATCCTAATATCAAGATTAGTGTTACCAATGTCCCGACACCTGAAACTTTGTCCAATCTCGAAGAAGGGAAGATAGATTTTGGTATCGTGACGACACCGTTTGTGCTTCCGACTGATATAGAATCAATTGCGGTGCAGGAGGTAGAGGATGTTTTTGTCGCAGGTAGAAGGTTCATTTCCTATAAAAATCATATGCTGGATTTTAAGGATTTGGAGAATATGCAGATAATCTGTCTGGAAGGAAATACCTCCAGTCGAAGGTATATAGAGCAGTTTTTGAAGGAAAAAGATGTTGTATTGAATCCAGAGTTTGAGCTGGCTACCAGTGAAATGATTGTGCAGTTTGCGTTGCGTAATCTGGGAATTGGATATGTGGTAAAGAATTTTGCAAGAGAATTTATAGAGGAAGGAAGCCTGTTTGAACTACGATTTAATCAAATGATTCCGAAAAGACAAATCTGTATTGTACGCAATAAAAAATCCCCACTGTCCGCGGCAGCAGGGAAATTGTTTGAAATTATTTCACGATGAAATTATTCATCTGAAGCATTAGCCGAAGTATCGTTAGTTTCCATATTCTCGGTTTCGGCAGCCATAGCTTCGTTGAACCTGTTAAGTTCGATTTCTTCCAATATTTTCTTGGTTTCTTCGTCGTTCTCAGGGAAGTATTCAGCTATAGTATGCTTTTGAGTGAGGCGACCATAGCAGAATAAGAACAGCCACAGAAGAATCGGAATTGCAATGATTGCAAAGAAGAATGCAAAAAATGTATTACCTGACTCAGGTGTTGCTATAATTGCTGATACAAAATAAGCGATAATAAGTGCGACAATAGCGATTAATGCAATGATTGCAGCGATTTGTTTCGGTGACTTTTTCATAATATAGACCTTCCTTATGAATTGTATTTTGTTACGCAGTAACACTTTCATTATAAAAAGAAGGTAAAAGAAAATCAACCTGTAAAATACTTCCCTTTGACTTTCTAAAGGATTTAGTATATACTACTGTCATATGATGGACAGACCGCGGGAACGTGGTGACAATTCCGATAAAAACGCCAATAGCGAAAGGATGTTAGAATCATGGCAAAGAAGAAGACATTATTAGAGAAGTGGAGATCAAAGGCTTACGATGAGAAGGCTGATAAGGAGAAGCTCCAGAAGTTATGGATTACTTATTTCCAGAAGGAACAGGAGATTTATAAGCAGCTTTTAGCTAACCCTGATGAGGAAGTTAAGGGAACTGTTAAGGAGCTTGCTGACAAATATAAGGTAGATGTTATGACTATGGTTGGTTTCCTTGATGGAATCAACGACAGCTTAAAGGAAGCAAATCCTATCGAGACAATGGAAGAGGAGACAGAAGTTAACCTCATCTTCGATAAGGAATTACTTTACAAGAATATGATTGCAGCAGAGGCTGACTGGTTATATGATCTTGAAGAGTGGAATGCAATCTTTGATGCAGATACCAAGAAGGCTCTTTATAAGGAACAGAAGTCTTCTACAACTATCGTTAGGGATGCTAAGGTTTATCCAAATGATCCATGTCCATGCGGTAGCGGTAAGAAGTCTAAGAAGTGCTGCGGAAAGAATTAATTTCTGAAAGACACTTTACAAAATGAATTTGTAGGCATAAAATATCTTTATGAATACACATAACACGTTGACGAGACGAGTAGGATATTAGAACGTATCAGAGAGGGATAACGGCGGAAGCTGTGCTGTGATTATCCTTACGGGAGATATTTGAAAACTAACTCTGAGTGACCCCAATCAGGTCCGGTGATTCCGTTATCATCTAATGAGAGGTCTGTGTAAGACGTAGCTTATTTTAGTGCGCAGCAGGCAAGCAGGGTGGAACCGCGATTATTCGTCCCATGCGCTACGTGAGTAGTGCATGGGATTTTTGTTTCCTTTGAAACAAAATACTCCGCGTAGATGCACGCTCGTCATTAACCCAAAGGAGGAGAAGAAATGAAGGTAACATTAAAAGACGGCTCAGTAAAAGAGTACGCATCAGCAATGTCAGTAATAGACATCGCAGCAGACATCAGTGAAGGTCTTGCCAGAATGGCATGTGCAGGTGAAGTAAACGGAGAAGTAGTAGATTTAAGAACAGTAGTAGATACAGACTGTACATTAAGCATTTTAACAGCAAATGATAAGGCAGGTCTTTCTACATTAAGACATACAACAAGTCATGTATTAGCAGAAGCAGTGAAGAGAGTTTTCCCTGATGCAAAGCTTGCAATCGGACCATCTATTGACACAGGATTCTATTATGATTTCGAGCATGCTCCATTCTCAAGAGAGGATTTGGATAAGCTTGAGGCAGAGATGAAGAAGATTATCAAGGAAGGCAACAAGCTTGATAGATTTACATTATCAAGAGAAGATGCCATTAAGTTCATGGAAGAGAAGGGCGAGCCATATAAGGTTGAGTTGATTCAGGATTTACCTGCAGATGCAGAGATTAGCTTCTATAGCCAGGGAGATGGATTTACAGATCTTTGTGCAGGTCCTCACTTAATGTCTACTAAGAATATCAAGGCATTTAAGTTAATTTCATCTTCAGGTGCATACTGGAGAGGTGATTCTAACAGACCAATGCTGCAGAGAATTTACGGTACAGCATTTAATAAGAAGGAAGAACTTGAAGAGTATTTGAAGTATCTTGAGACGATTAAGGAAAGAGACCATAACAAGTTAGGACGTGAGATGGAAATTTTCACAACTGTAGATGTAATTGGTCAGGGACTTCCTTTATTAATGCCAAACGGTGTTAAGATGATTCAAAGATTACAGAGATGGATTGAGGATGAAGAGACAAGCCGTGGATATATGCGTACAAAGACTCCTTTAATGGCTAAGTCTGACCTCTATAAGATTTCAGGACACTGGGATCACTATAAGGACGGTATGTTCGTACTTGGTGACGAGGAGAAGGATAAGGAAGTATTTGCACTTCGTCCTATGACATGTCCATTCCAGTACTATGTATACAAGGCAAGCCAGAAGAGTTACAGAGATTTACCATGCAGATATGGTGAGACATCTACACTTTTCAGAAATGAAGATTCAGGTGAGATGCACGGATTAACACGAGTAAGACAGTTCACAATTTCAGAGGGACACTTAATTGTTAGACCTGACCAGATGGTAAAGGAGTTCAAGGACTGTATCGCACTTGCACAGTACTGCTTGCAGACATTAGGCTTAGAGGAGGATGTAACCTATCATCTTTCTAAGTGGGATCCTGAGAATAAGACAAAGTATATTGGAACTCCTGAGGTTTGGGAAGAGACAGAGCAGCATATCCGCGATATGTTGAATGAGCTTAATATTCCATTTACAGAGGATGTTGGAGAGGCTGCTTTCTATGGTCCTAAGGTAGATATCAATGCTAAGAACGTATATGGTAAGGAAGACACCATGATTACTATCCAGTGGGATGCACTTCTTGCTGAGCAGTTTGATATGTACTATATTGATGAGAATGGCGAGAAGAAGAGACCATATATCATTCACCGTACCTCTATGGGATGCTATGAGAGAACACTGGCGTGGTTAATTGAGAAGTATGCAGGTTTATTCCCAACATGGTTATGTCCTGAGCAGGTAAGAGTACTTCCTATTTCTGATAAATATATTGACTATGCTAACAGCGTACTTGCTGAGCTTAAGAAGAATGGTATTGACGCTACTGTTGATGAGCGTTCAGAGAAGATTGGTTACAAGATTCGTGAGGCAAGATTAGACAGAATTCCTTATATGCTCGTAGTAGGTGAGAAGGAGCAGGAGGCTGGTGTTGTTTCAGTTCGCAGCCGTTATGCAGGTGATGAAGGTCAGAAGCCTCTTGATACTTTTGTAAATGATATCTGCAAAGAAATCAGAACAAAGGAAATCAGAAAGATTGAAGTAACTGAAGAGAGTAAATAAAATCAGGTATACTCTGATAAAAACTGTTCATACTATCTGTGTAAGCATTTGTGGCAATGTTGATAATAATTATCAATAAGTGCGATGGATGCGTACAAGGCAGGCATAGCAGAGTAATGTTCTGTGATGTCGGAAAGGTACAGGTATCAGGTATGGCAGAATTAATATGTGGAGCAGTAACTTGTACTTATAATAAGGACAAGTGTTGCTGCAAGGGTGATATCATGGTAGGTGGAAAGCATGCAGACAGCAGTGATAATACATGCTGTGAGAGCTTTCGTGAGCAGAGTGCAGAGTCATATACAAATTCGACAGCACATCCAAGCAGGACTATCAGCATTGATTGTGAAGCCATTAAGTGCATTTATAATGACAATTACAGATGCAAGGCAGAGCATGTAGATATCACAGGAAATCGGGCAATGGCAAGCGGAGATACTGCTTGTGCAACGTTTAAAGAAAAGTAAAAATAATGTTGACAGAGAGCGGATACTATGCTAAAGTATATTGTGTTTGAGAATCAAACATATTATTCAAGCAGAGTATCCGCTCTCACCCTATGGCAATTAGGCTTATAGGTGTTCATATATTTGAGATTCGCAGAGGGGCGAATTTTATTTATGGATTTTAGGTGGATAGTCTGACTATCCACTTTTTTTATACATTGCACGTAAGTGCATAACAACATATTTTCTTATGGAGGTGTAAGGTTATTAGCGATTTAATGATTAACGAACAAATTAGAGACAAGGAAGTACGTGTGATTGGCGAGGACGGAGAGCAGTTAGGTATCATGTCAGCGAAGGAAGCTTTGAAGCTTGCAGAAGAGGCTGGTGTGGATTTAGTAAAGATTGCTCCGACAGCAAAGCCACCTGTATGTAAGATTGTTGATTACGGTAAGTTCAAGTATGAGCAGACCAGAAAAGAAAAGGAAGCTAAGAAGAAGCAGAAGGTAATTGACGTAAAAGAGATTCGTTTATCTCCAAATATCGATACTAATGACTTGAACACAAAGATGAATGCCGCAAGAAAGTTTTTGGCTAAGGGCGATAAGGTAAAGGTAACACTTCGTTTCAGAGGCCGTGAGATGGCACATATGCAGAACAGCAAGCACATCTTAACTGAGTTTGGTGAGAAGCTTAGTGATGTAGCAGTCATTGAGAAAGAGCCAAAGGTAGAAGGAAGAAGCATGACAATGTTTTTAGCTGAGAAACGCTAAGCTGTTAGAGTAACAGACAGTTTGTACAGTTAAAATAGATGAATTATTTAGTTTAGGAGGAAACAACTATGCCGAAAATGAAAACAAACAGAGCAGCTGCAAAACGTTTTAAATTAACAGGAACAGGTAAGTTAAAGAGAGAAAAGGCTTACAAGCGCCATATCTTAACAAAGAAGTCAGCAAAGAGAAAGAGAAATCTTAGAAAAGATGCTATGACAGATGCAACAAACGTTAAGAATATGAAGAAGATTTTACCATATTTATAAGGTTTAGTTAGGAGGAATAAGAGATGGCAAGAATCAAAGGCGGTTTAAACGCAAAGAAGAGACATAATAGAGTATTAAAGCTTGCAAAGGGCTATAGAGGAGCAAGATCTAAGCAGTATAGAGTAGCTAAGCAGTCAGTTATGAGAGCATTAGCTTCTTCATACGCTGGTAGAAAAGAGAGAAAGCGTCAGTTCAGACAGCTTTGGATTGCTCGTATCAACGCTGCAGCTAGAATGAACGGTTTATCATACAGCAAGTTCATGTACGGCTTAAAGCTTGCAGGTATCGAGATGAACAGAAAGATGTTAGCTGAGATGGCAGTTAACGATGCAGAAGGCTTCAAGACATTAGCAGAGCTTGCAAAGTCTAAGTTAGCTTAATTCTATATTATTATAGAGAATATTTATCCCCGTGTTTTTCACGGGGATTTTTTTCGTTCGGTTTGTATATGCCATGAAATATTATGTAAATCTATTTTTGGATGGAATATTTTTTGCTACAATAGAGAGGAAGATTAGAATTTTACGGAGGACATAAGTTATGCGACGCAAGGACAGAGAAGTTCAGAATAAGACAGAGGTATTCAATATGCTTAATCGGTGCGATACCATTCGAATAGGAATGCTGGGCAACCAGTACCCTTATGTTGTTCCCGTGTCCTTTGGAATGGAAGTTGTGAATGGTAATGCTGTTATCTATTTTCATTGTGCACAACAGGGGCTTAAAGTTGATTTGCTAAGAGCAACCCCGAATGTCTGTGTTGAGGGAGACATCTTCATTCAAGTTGAAAAGACTACACATGGTATTACCACTCGTTATGAAAGTGTAATTGGTTTTGGCAAATGTCAGATACTTACGGATGTTGATGAAATCAAGCATGGTCTAAAAGTCCTACTCTCTCATTATGGATATCAGGAATACCCTCTTGACCGATGCATGGGAATAAGTCATTTGCTAGTCGGAAAGATTGTACTCGACAAAATCACCGGAAAGAAAAATCTGCCTGGAGCAATGACATCCGCAGACCAAGCGGCTATAAACCATAATTAGCAAACGAAATTTTCAGGCTAATGGTGAGTCTGAAAGCACGCATGAATTTGAAGTTGTCTAACTCTCTATTCCATACAATTGAACTTCGTTCAATTATCATCCCTCGCTTTAAAGTGATTGGCCAATTCCAGTTTGTCGCGCTCAAGTGAAAAGGAAGCGACTCCGAAGCATGGCAGACACAGAACGGCTGGATTTTTGGAGGTGGGATAGCAAAATACGGAGAAAAAGAGGTATATAGCCGAAAATATCCGTATGCTAGAACAATAGATGGTAAGAGATATATAACTTGAATTTGACGGTCAATTTTTACTCTACCAACGGTTTACTTCTCCTCACTAAGCCAATGGTAGGTGTGTTTTATGCGAAATAGCAGTTATACTGTATGCGAAAGGAGGTAGCCTATGAACCAAATAAAAATTGGAAGATTTATTGCTGAGTGCAGAAAGAAATCAAACTTAACACAAATGCAGTTGGCAGAAAAACTGGGTATCACCGATAAAGCAATATCCAAGTGGGAACGCGGCTTGGCAATGCCTGATACTTCGATAATGCTTGAACTCTGTGATATTCTTTGTATCAGTGTAAATGAATTATTAAGTGGGGAGAAAATCAACATGGAAAACAACAATCAAAAAAACGAGCAGCTTCTGCTCGAAATGGCAAAAGAATTAGAGAAGAAAAACAAAACTATATGGAAATCAATGTGGGCAATTCTGACCGTAAGCATGATCGCCCTTTTGGCAGGTTTAATGATTGCCGCATTTTTAATACCCGAAGGGGTGTGGCAGATTGTTACAATACTCGGCATTTGTGTTGTATTTTTGATACCGTGCTTCTATGCGTTAAAGCTTGAAGTCAGCGTAGGTGTTTACAAGTGCAAAAACTGCGGTCACGAAATTGTGCCTACTTATTCGGAAGCACTTTGGGCGATGCACAGCGGAACTACCCGTTACTTAAAGTGCCCTAAATGCAACAAACGTACTTGGTGTAAGAAAGTAATAAAGAAATAAACTCTCAAATTGTTGGAGTGTACAATTACAATTTGTCGAGCTGAATAGGCATTAATTTTCCAAAGATAAAGTCCCGAAAAAACAATGTTTTCGGGACTTTTCTTATACCGTTTACCGCAATTTTGCGCCAACCGGCATTTTTTATTCATCAAACATCAAAAACTTATATGCGGGAACGTTAAGCACGCTTGCAATTTCAAAAAGCGTATCAAGCGACACCGCCTTGTTAATATTGGGTGCTTCAACGTGACCGATAAAAGCAGGGGTACGGTTTATCTTCTCTGCCAGCTGTTCCTGCGTTAATCCACGCAATTTACGATAATATGCAATCTTTAAACCGAGCTGCATATACTCGGATTCATACTGTAAATTCATAGCTCCACCTCACTAATAATATTGTACCAAATCAAAAAGGATATTGACAGGAGCTAAAAAATATGATATACTATCTACAAGATATGAATTATATTTTGATAAGACTAAAAACAACTACAAGGAGAATCAGTATGAAATTAGTGATCAAAGCAACAACGGTTACAAGTGAAACGGAATTATCCGAAGCCACCCTACGCGAAAAAACCGTTATCGTTATCAGAGGTGAGCTATATGATAAACTTCTTCCGGAGCTGGAAAAGGCAAAGAAAGGTAAATTTATAAAAGCCGTGGGTGCGTTGGGGCTGGTGAC
>JAFUKJ010000017.1 GCA_017467805.1 Lachnospiraceae bacterium | reverse complement strand
TTTATATCCATTTAATAAGATTTTTAGGCACAGGAACATTTTTATCGAGCATAGGATATCGGTTTTACTAGTTTTCGATATCTTGTGCTTAAATTATTTTGCCTGTACCTCATCTGTCACAGTTTGGAATGTCTGACTACCTAGATGTATGCGCTAACAAGGTTTGTACAGTACGTATAGACAGTTGAATCTGTTTATAAGTACTTTGACCTTTGTTGTACCACTATTTAATCGACTAAAATGGTGTACTGCAGTACAAAAACATGCTGTAGTACACTAGATATGCCTGGATTACAGCAAAAAAGGTGTACAGGAGAGCAAAAATCGCTGTGGTACACCAAAATACATAATTTTCAAAATAATAGTGATAAATCCCGCCACGCAACAATTTACTATATGTCAAAAAACGACTTCTGAATATTCATTCAAAAGTCATTTTCCATACTCACTATATTCTATACCTAGACACTTCCACCTACTGTGCAAGTAACATCATAATCTTATTGCTTCTGGCAATAAACTTTGTCATAGCCTCAGGCTGTAAAGGTGCCTGCTGTAATAATGCAAGGTCATAGAGCTGTTCGCAAATCATACCAACATTCTCGCTGTCTGGATGCTCTAATACATACTCAACTAACTTATTGTTCGCATTAAGAACTAAAGTTCCGCCATCCATTCCCATACCTGCCATATCCATACCAGGCATAGCATACATCTTCATCATATCCTGCATTCTGCGTGCTTCTTCAGATACTGTAATCATAGATGAAATATCCTTATTCTTAAGCTTTTCAACCTTGATTGTAATATTCTCCTTCTTAGTCAGCTTCTTAAAGAGCTTAGTCATCTCTTCACTCTTAGCTGCAAGCTCCTCTGCTACCTTCTTAGAAGTCTTTGTCTTAAAGGTATCTGTCAAGTCTGCATCAATTCTTGCAAACTTGATACCCTGATTCTTCGCCTCTAACTGAGATACGAACGGCTGGTCAATTCTATCTGGAAGCACGACTGCATCCATCTTAGCCTTCTTGAACATATTCACATACTGGCTCTGCTGTACAGGGTCTGTTACATAGTAGATAATCTTCTCCTTTGTCTCACTGTCCTCTGTTGGAATATCCAGTGTCTCCTCATCTACTACCTCTGCCTCTATCTTCTCACCAGTCTCAGCATCTGTCGCTGTTGTCTCCTCTGTATCAATCGGCTTCACCTCAAGACACTCTGGCAGAGTCATATACTTACCATCAAGATTCTTAAAAAGAATATAATCTGTCATCTTCTCGCAGAACTTGTCATCCTTTAAGCAGCCAAACTTGATAAATGAGCTGATGTCATCCCAGTACTTCTCATAATTCTCTTTATCTGTCTTACATAAGCCTGAAAGCTTATCTGCAACCTTCTTCGTGATATACTCGCTAATCTTTGTAACAAATCCATCATTCTGTAATGCACTTCTTGATACATTCAATGGTAAATCAGGGCAGTCAATTACACCCTTTAACAATAAAAGGAACTCAGGAATAACCTCTTTGATATTATCAGCAATAAATACCTGATTGTTATAAAGCTTAATGGTTCCCTCTATAGACTCATACTCCATATTAATCTTAGGGAAATAAAGAATACCCTTTAAATTAAATGGATAGTCCATATTCAAATGAATCCAGAACAATGGCTCCTTGTAATCCTGGAACACCTTACGATAAAACTCAATATACTCTTCCTTGGTACACTCATTTGGATGCTTTGTCCAAAGAGGCTTTGTCTCATTGATTGGCTTTGGTGCCTCAGGCTCTTCGCCCTCCTTCACCTCTTTTACCTCATTAGCCTTCTCGAGGTAAATCTCATATGGCATGAAGGAACAATACTTCTTAATTACCTCTCTTGCCTTGTATTCATTACAGAACTCAAGACAGTCCTCATTCATGAAAAGAGTAATCTCTGTACCAACAGTTGCCTTGTCACCATCCTGCATATCAAACTCTGTACCACCATCACACTCCCAGTGAACAGGCTTTGCATCCTTCTGATAAGAAAGTGTATCAATATGTACCTCGTCTGCTACCATAAATGCTGAATAGAAGCCTAATCCGAAATGACCGATAATCTGGTCATCATTCGTCTTATCCTTATACTTCTCGATAAAGTCAGTTGCACCTGAGAATGCAATCTGATTGATATACTCCTCAACCTCATCTGCTGTCATACCAAGACCTGTATCAATAAACTTCAAGGTCTTCTCCTCAGGATTCACAATAACCTTAATCTCTGCCTTAGCATCTGATGGTGCTTCATACTCGCCCATCATTTCAAGCTTTTTGAGCTTAGTAATAGCATCGCAGCCGTTTGAAATCAGCTCTCTGTAGAAAATATCATGGTCTGAATACAGCCATTTCTTAATAATTGGAAAAATGTTTTCGCTGTTGATGGATAAATTTCCATGCTTCTGTGTCATAAAATTACATTCCTTTCTAATCCTCTTGTTCTATAAATGATGAGCAGTGCTTCTGATAAATCTCAAAGAAGCTGCTCGTATGAACCTCTTCATTTTCCAAAAAGCTTATGGAATCCCACAGCTCCTGATTAATATTACCTGTCAGTCCCTGCGTAAACTCCGTATAAGTCTCATTGAAAACTTCCTTACGTCTCTGCTCAATAATCTTGAGCTTATTACGATCAGTCTCCTCCTTATCAAAGGTACTGATACACTTAATGATGTGATATCCTGAAGATGTCTCTACAATCTTACTAATTTCTCCTGTCGCAAGATTAAACGCTGCGGTCTCGAACTCCTCTTCTGTCGTTCCCTTGCCAAAGGAATACTCTGTATTCTCATCCTCGCTATACTCTGCCATCAAAAGGGCAAACTCCTCACCTGCCACCGCACGCTCATATGCCTCTTGTATTCTCTCGTACGCCTTACTCTTATTTGACTCTGAAGTAGTCTTAACCAAAATATGCTGCACGGTAATTGTTCTTGCCTCATCATCACTAATCTCAGGATTAATATCTGCAATCAAATGCTGGTATAGCTTATTGGCAAGTGCATATTCCTGATACATCGTTGCAAGCATCTCCTCATATACGCCGAGAACCGTCACCTCTTCCTCAGTCAATGTACCATAATACTCTGCTGCCGCCTTATTGGTCTGTGCCACCTCTGAATCCGTCAAAGTAACCTCATACTCCTGTGCCAGAAGATTCATAGTCTTCACCTTTGTAATCTGCGCCAAAACGTTCTCTTTAACGTTTCCCGCAATACTTTCCTCGCCATGAGTTCTCTCCCACAGTTCACTTCCAAAGGTCTCTTCATACTGATTCTTCACATTGGAAAGATACACCATCATCTCAGGCTTCATACAGGATATCTTCTCTATACGAAATACCTCATCATCCTTAAAGCCTGTGGTCAGGACAATCTTGGTATCACCATCAAAAAGACCATCCTTCCCACAGCCCGTCATACATATTGAACACATTGCCATCAAGGCTATTATAATACTCTTATATCTCAATCGCTTCATTAGATTGTATACTCCGTTTCTGTTATCAAGTGTATGCGAATATGCAAAGCATATTCCCGCGCGGGAACCTTCTAAAAAAACAAGTTTTTTAGAAGTAGCGTGTATGCGAATATGCAAAGCATATTCGCATACACTTGATTATACCCTCTTCTGCCGCGATTGGCTAGTCTTATGTTATCCTCTTACCTCCTGCTTTGCTTCTGCTACCAAAGCGCCGTCACGGACGGTAAACAATATCGTATTACCTGCTGCCACCTCGTCCGCAAGAATAAGCTTTGCTGCCAAGGTCTCTACATACTTCTGTATATAACGCTTCAAAGGACGCGCACCATATACAGGGTCATAGCCATTCTCAACGATATATTGCTCTGCCTCATCCGTTAATTCAATTGTCAGTTCCTTGTCTGCCAGTCTCTTATTCAAATCCTTGATAATCAAGTGGATAATTCCTCCGATATTATCCTTTGTCAGAGGCTTAAATAAAATGGTCTCATCCAAACGATTCAGAAACTCAGGTCTAAAATGCGCCCTCAGGTCATTCATTACCATACTCTGTGCCTGCTCGGAAATCTCACCGTTCTCATCAATTCCCTCAAGCAGATAATGCGCACCGATATTAGAGGTCATAATCAATATTGTATTCTTAAAGTCTACAGTTCTTCCTTGAGAATCCGTAATACGTCCGTCATCCAATACCTGCAGCAGTACATTAAATACATCAGGATGTGCCTTCTCTACCTCATCAAAAAGAACTACACAGTAAGGCTTTCTACGAACTGCTTCTGTCAGCTGTCCGCCCTCATCATAGCCTACATAACCTGGAGGCGCTCAAATCAAGCTAGATACGGAGTACTTCTCCATGTACTCACTCAAATCAATTCGCACCATATTGATCTCATCATCAAAGAGGTAAGCCGCCAGTGCCTTGGCAAGCTCTGTCTTCACTACACCTGTAGGTCCAAGGAACAGGAAGGAACCAATCGGCTTCGTCGGATCCTTAATGCCTGCCTTAGAACGGATAATGGCTTCTGTAACCTTCGTTACACCTTCATCCTGACCAATAACTCTCTTGTGCAGCTCATCGTCCAAATGAAGTGCCTTATTTCTCTCACTTTCATTCAGCTTTGCAACAGGAATACCTGTCCAGCGGGAAATAATCTTTGCAATCTCTTCCTCTGATACACTTTCATGTACCAAGGTCATTTCCTTCTCCTTAACCTTCTCTTCCTCAATCTCCAGCTGACGCTTCATGGTCGGGAGTTTACCATAGCTAAGCTCTGCTGCCTTCTCAAGATTACCTTCTCTCTGCGCTATCTGTATCTGGGCATTGATTTCCTCAATCTCCTCACGAAGCTTTGAAAGCTTCTCCACAGATGCCTTCTCATTATCCCACTGTGCCTTTCGATTATTAAAGTCTGCCTTCAGTTCTGCAAGCTCCTTCTGAAGATTCTCCAGTCGCTCCTTACTAATACGGTCTTCCTCTTTCTTAAGAGCAGCCTCCTCAATCTCCATCTGCATCATCCTACGCTGCAGCTCATCCAGCTCCGCAGGCATAGAATCAAGCTCTGTCTTAATCATGGCACACGCTTCATCCACCAGGTCAATCGCCTTATCAGGCAGGAAACGGTCCGAAATATAACGATTAGAAAGTGTCGCTGCACTTACCAGTGCATTATCCATAATCTTCACGCCATGGAAGACCTCATAACGCTCCTTCAAGCCACGCAGAATACTAATCGTATCCTCTACTGTAGGCTCTTCCACCATAACTGGCTGAAAACGTCTCTCTAACGCAGGGTCCTTCTCAATATACTGTCTATACTCGTCCAGGGTCGTCGCACCTATACAATGAAGCTCTCCTCGTGCCAGCATAGGCTTTAGCATATTACCTGCGTCTAATGCTCCGTCCGTCTTCCCCGCACCAACTATCGTATGCAGCTCATCAATGAAAAGGATAATCTGTCCATCACTGTTCTTCACATCCTCAAGTACAGCCTTAAGTCTCTCCTCGAACTCACCTCTGTACTTTGCACCTGCTACCAGTGCGCCCATGTCCAAAGCAAATATCTTCTTATCCTTTAACCCCTGCGGTACATCACCTCTGACGATACGCTGTGCCAGACCTTCCACTACCGCGGTCTTACCAACACCTGGTTCACCAATCAGAACAGGATTATTCTTGGTCTTTCTGGAAAGGATTCTAACTATATTTCTAATCTCGTGGTCACGTCCGATAACAGGGTCAAGCTTCTGTCGTCTTGCCTTTTCCACCAAATCCTGACCATACTTTTCAAGCGTATCATAGGTAGCCTCAGGATTATCACTGGTGACACGCTGATTGCCTCTCACCTCGGACAATGCCTGTAAAAATCGCTCCTTGGTAATGCCATACTCCTTGAAAATTTCCTTAATCTCTTTGTTCGGATTGTTCAGCATGGAAAGAAATAAATGCTCTACCGAAACATACTCATCTCCCATACGCTTCGCTTCATCTTCTGCAGAGATTAACACCTTATTCAGATGCTGCCCCACATAAAGCTGTCCGCCCTGTACCTTAACACGCTTCTCCAGCGCAGTCTGTACACGATTCATAAAATGCTCCATATGAATCTCCATCTTCTCAATCAGTTTCAGAATCAGGCTATCCTCTATAGTCAGTAATGCGTAAAGCAGATGCTCCTGCTCAAGCTCCTGATTCCCATACTCATACGCCAGCTTCTCACACTGATTCACTGCTTCAATAGACTTCTGTGTAAACTTCTGAATATTCATAATCTCCCTCCAATCCTCCTATTAGTATAGGTAGCTTATAATGAAATATACCTTTTGTTTTATCTGTTCTATCATTACTATAACACCATGTTTTTCTATGTCAATGGACTTTATATTTTTTTAAGACTTTACATAGTTTGTTTATTTTCAGTTATTTTCAGTTTTGTATATATTTTTTCTGTTATTTTCGAAAATGGTATGATACAATGAATTGAAGAAGTATTTATAATATGTAAAAGGTTGGTGACACAATATGTCAGATCCGCGTATTGCGTATTTTTTTAAGAAATTCTATCGAAATATCATTAAATGGTGGTTTGTCATATATAATCCTATCGCCAGAAAAATCTGGCCCACCAAAGAAGAGGAAGAACAGGCATTAGCCAAAGAAGAAATGGAATCTGCCGAAAATCAGGATGAAGAAACCGAAGCAGTCGAAGAGGCTCCTATTGATGACGACACTTATAATGCAACCACAAAGTCCTACTCAGGGCGTTATGGCAAGGAACCGTTAGCCCAAGAGGATACCTATACCTTAGAGGAAATCCTAAAGCTATCCAGCTCTCAGAACTCAATTGATAACATCGTGGCATCCACACTGACACCTGCCAGGCTTTCCGATACCGATAAAGCCGTTATCGAAGAGGCAAAGCAAATCTACGAACGTCTCCTAAAGGAAGCCGAGGAAGACAGACAAAAAAAGCAGGCTGAAATTGATGCCGCTGCTGCTGCATACGAGCTGAATATGCAGTTGCAGGAAAATAGTTGATAGTACAACAGGGAAGCGTTAATCACGCCTCCCTGTTTTCATTAATTCCCTGCACTTTCATAGCTATGGGTTCCCTTATTAAATACCGCATATGCGATGCACCAGAACACAACCGCAATCACACATTCTATCAATATCACTCCCGCCGATACTGTTTCCTTTAGGAAAAAGCTGGCTGGAAGATATGCAACAAAGGCAAACGGAATTACCCATGTAACTAGAAAACGAATTGCCTTATTATAAATTTCTGTCGGATACTTGGCAAAGTCCGCCATTTCATAAGCCACCTGTAGGAACGGACCGCTAATCTTAATCCAAAATGCAAGCGATGCAAAGAAAAGCTTAATGGATGTATAAATCAATGCTCCCGCAAATATTGACACAATAAACAATAGGATATGCCATGCGTCTACAATTACAATTCCCTTAGACACTGATAAAATCACCAAAATACTGCCTACCAGCAATTCTCCCAACGCATCAGGCTGCAGTTTCTCTGCAATCACCTGAAAAAATATATTCATCGGGCGAAGCATATATTTATCAAAGTCGCCATTAATTACCCAGCGCCATGCAATCATCCAGATATTATCCGTAAACAGATGGTCTATCCCTCTTGGAATCTGCGCAAATCCATAGATAAACATCAGTTGTTCCAAGCTCCAGCCCTTCAAATCAGGTATCTGCTCAAACACCAGATACAAAAATGCAATTCCCGACAGCTGTGTCAAAAAGAATCCGAGCAAGCCCATTAGAAAATCTACCTTTGACTGCATAATCGTTTTAAAAAACTGCGATGAAAATACACGATATAAACGTAAATATCTTTTTATCTTTTTCATAGTCCACACCTTTCCCTCATACAAGTCATCAGCCGCCCAGTACTACCAAACGCCTGGTTACCTTATGCCATATAAGGCTTCCCAGGGCATACAGAATCACTACCCAAACTGCCTGCCTAAGCAACACAAAAGCAAGCTCCTGTCCCGTATATTTTTCAAGATAAATCATTACAGGTGTATAAACCATTGAAGAAAACGGCAGATATTCAAACACCCTCTGCACAGCAGCAGGGAACAAACTAATCGGAATCAGCTGCCCTGTCAGAAAACTAAGCAATGCTTCCTTCGCCATTCTTAAGCCAAATATGTATGTTGTAAAAAAAGCTATCATTCCAAAGCAAAAATCAAACAATGTGTAGATGAAAAAGCTCATCATACAGCTACACAAATAAATGATAACCGTAGTTACCGATACCATTGGCTGTCCTAAAGCTACTGCCTTATACACTTCTACACCTATCCATATAAAAATACTCGGTGCGAGAAACTGATACACTGCTCTTCCCATCGCCATAGAAATCAGACTGATTCTGTAATCTATAGGTTTAATCAGATTCATGGCAACTGTTCCCTTTACCACATCATCACTTACCCAATTCGATACTGACACCATAACAACAGAGGTCGTCACATATACCATAAAAATGTACACGACCATTTCCTGCTGATTCAGCCCACCTATCACACCACTTTTAGAACTTCCATAAATTGCCATCCACAGATAATAGCTGATAAAGGAACCAAACAGGCTTATAAAAATGAATAAATAAAACGCTCCCTTGTAGGCCAACTGACGCTTAAACTCATTTGCCATAAAAGGGAGATATGTCCTTACAAACTTCTTCATATGCTTCCCCCTTATACGATTCCATGCTTGTAGATTTCCTTTACGATATCCGCAAGCTTAATCTCCTTGGACTCCTCAGGCTGACTCTCCGCCATCGTCTGCTTAAGCTTAGCTCCATAAGTCTCCTTAAGCTGCTGCAAGGAGCCATCATAAATCTTCTTACCCTCATCAATAATAATGATACGGCTACAAAGCTCTTCTATATCCTCTATATCATGTGTAGTCAGGATAACTGTTGTCTGATACTTCTCATTAATCTCCTTGATTGCCTTTCGCATATTGTCCTTCACAACAAGGTCGAGTCCAATCGTCGGCTCATCCAGAAAAAGCACCTTAGGATTATGTAATAGTGCCGCTCCAAGGTCCGCTCTCATACGCTGACCAAGAGATAAGGTCCTAACAGGCTTATCAAAGAAATCCTGTAGCTCCAGCACCTCATTCAGAAATTCCATTCGTTGTTCATAATTTTCATCTGAAACATCGTAAATCTCCTTCAAAACCGTAAAGGATTCACTCAATGGCAAATCCCACCATAACTGTGTACGCTGTCCGAATACAACACCAATATTCTTCGCATTCTTCCTACGGTTCTTACTCGGGTCCAGACCATTTACCATGCAGGTTCCCTTTGTCGGCGTCAGTATTCCCGTCATCATCTTAATGGTAGTCGATTTACCTGCACCATTGCTTCCTATATAACCTACAATCTCTCCCTTCTCTATCGAGAAAGAAATGTCATCTACCGCCTTCTTAACAACCTTCTCTGTAGAGAACAATCCCCTTATTGCGCCCTTCAATCCTGGATACTTCTTAGGCGAAACAAATTCTTTGGAAACGTTTTCAATTTTAATCATAGTACTACACCTGCCTTCCCCTCAGCTCTTATGTAAATTGATTGTTAACATAATAGTACAAGTTCACAGGCATGTCAATTAAAAGCTTAAGGGCATTTTACAGGCTCTGGCTATTGTCAAAACTTCCGTTTAAGATATCCTGATTGATAAAAACGCACCTCTTTCGCAACAAAATTTGTTTTGAATGAAGTGCGTCAAAATCAGCATATTGGAACTATTATATTTAGTTGTTATTTAGGATGTCCTTATATGGAGAGCTAATTATAACAATTCTTTCAGTTGTGAATCTAGTTGTTTTGCATAAAAGTAATTATCTTTTGCATCCATACACTTGTCATAAAATAATGCCACTATTTGTTCATCATTTGGCTGACAAATTACACATTTTGTATTACCTTGCGTCCAAATTCTAGGTAACAACTGTCCATTCAGACTTTCCACTATATTTTCTACACTATTAAAAAGAATTAACTGCTCAAACAAATCATATGATTCAAGTTCAACATCTTTTTTTATTATTTCAAATCTTTGGCTCCTTAAATCAGCTTTAGCTAATATTGCAATATCATTCTTCTCAATAAAATCACTAATATTCATTTTTCCTCCTAAAATCCAGGGTCAATCCACACTCCTGGTTCAACTTCTATCAACCTATTTCCTTTATCAATCCAATGCTGTGTAATTTCATTGGCTCTTAATACATTTCCACCTGGCTCACTATTAAAAATTGATTTTGCAGGATGTCTACTTGGCGAACCCGCTGTGTGCTGATTTCCACTAGGATGACCTGGACCTGGAAGTTCATCTATCACACCACCATCTCTTACTGGTATTTGATGTCTGTGGTGCGGAGCCAGTTTCGTTCCTGCTGAATTTCCAGCAAGAAATGCATCTCGTTGAGCTGATGTATACGGACCTGCTTCTGTAATTGGTTTTGTTGAAAAGCTCGGGTCTCTTGGACTCATTATATGTCCATCTGGAATTTTTACTTCTTGTCCCTTCCAATTCTTGACAGAGCCACTACCACTCTTGACATAAAGTCTTTGCCCTTATAACAATCCAAGCCGATGCCCCACTATCGAAAAAAGAGTACACTCTCCAAAGCCGACCGTTACATCTGCTTAAAATTCTATCACATATTTGCCATTTTCTCTACACATTTTCGCCAGCATTTTCCACTACTGGCATATGGTACTCAGTACCATTTTTAAGCATACCATAAATGATGCTTATCAACCGTCTTGAAATACAAATCAGTGCCTGCTGGCTGGTCTTTCCTTCAGACTTACGCTTCTCGTAGTACGCACGCACTACTGGATTTCGTGGTGTACCCTTTGAAGATACCTGTACCATCTGAATCGCCAGAAAGTAAATGATTGCCTGTAATCGTCTGTTGCCCTGCTTGGTTGCTACTTCCTTACCCTTACCGCTGGAGGATAAATGAAGCGGTGCAATCCCAGCAAACTGTGCCAACTTATTGGCATTACCAAAACGCTTGATGTCACCGATTTCAGCCAAAATCTTTACTGCTGTGATGACATTTACCCCTGGGATGGTTGTAAGCGTACAATGAAACATCTGATACATCTGTTCCAGCATCTTGTCTACTTCCGCAAGCTGTTTATCATAATGCTGTATATCGCTGACAATGCTGAGTGTCACCATATCTCTGGCATCCTGATAGTCATCCTTCTTGACCTTGTCACTGGCTACCGCATCCAAGATTTTCTCGCAGGTCTTTGTGGAACATTTATTATGACTGACAGGAACAAGTTCCGCTCTCAAATCCTCCACAGTCTTACCCCTAAGATATTTTCTGGACGGGTAATGCTCCCAAAAGTACAACGCAGTAGGTCTGCTGATATCATTAAAAAATGACTTGTACGACGGATACGCAATACACAACTGCTCATGCAACTGATTAACCAGTCTGGTTCTCTGTTTCATGATGTTGTCCCTGCGATGCACAAGCTGACCAAGTGACCAGTACGCATCATTGGGGCAGGCATCTGGAAGTTTATCCAGCATATTTAACGTTGCAAGGGCAATGGCTTCTGCATCGTCACTGTCGCTCTTGCGGTACATGGCACCTCGGTGTTTCGCTTGACGATGTGAGATAGCCGTATTTACATCCTTTACCAGATACCCCTTATCGATGAGCCAAACCGCTAAGGCTCTACCGTACCCGTAAGCATTCTCCAACCCATAAACTACTTCTTTTCCATCGGTATTACACTTCTTTACTTTAGTAACCAGCTTAGGAAAATCGGCTGGTCTGTTGGCGAAGGTAATCTCGCCCAGTTTGTTGTTATAGCAATCAATAACAACCGCTGTGTGGGTTTCCTTGTGCAGGTCGATACCCACATAAACATAGTTCTCTTTAATCATAAAAATCAACTCCTATCTCAATGTTTGGCAAAATAGTGGCAATCTCAACTGTTAAGCATCTTTCTCGGAATTACGCATCTTTCAGCAACCAAGTGTGCATGAGTGGTATAGCCTATCCACTTCTAATCGGACTCAAGGCTTCTTGGAACCATTATCCAAGTACCGCCGATTTTCATGGAGATGGATGTTTCCTGCAGAACGCAGGCTTCACGAAAGGCTTACGAATTGCTTCCGTGGTGTGTGATGTTAACTCTTCTACCGAGGGTATTCAAGTTAATTCTGCTTTAAAGAAAAAGACATTTTATACCATACACCAAGTCCCTTACACTTTCAGTGATTGCAATTTACCAGCTGAGCGGTTTCAAAGGCTTTTTATGCACACCATATTTCCAGCTAACGGATTTGTGATACCAACTCCTATAGTTAATACTGTTACTCCCGTTACTGCCCATTCACGAAACAAATAATCTATCTTATCAGTCGCACAATTCTTACTGCCAGAATAAAAGAAAAACTGCACCCTGCTGGCAAAGTGCCATGTAGGATGCAGCCATAATGAATTGTCTCTTATTTTCGGATTATTCTCAGCCAAGGCAGATATTCTTCTGGATGGCATCTTCCAGTTCCTTAGAGCCGATGCCATCCATTTATTATCCGAAGCCGACCACAAAAAGTCAGCTAAAACACAACCAGTTCCAATAACTACACCAGTAAAGTTCACTACAGTAATAGCAACCCCACCAGTACAGCCATCGTTCCAAAAACAATACGAATAGGAACTATACTCCAAAGCCGTAGAAAGCCCAAATTTCAATTTTTACACCACAGTGGCAGAGTACCGCACCAAAGACCATAAAACGCAAGCAAGGGCACAATAAACGGTCGTAGGAGCAAGACAAGAGGAAAGCACAAGACCATACCTCAAGGCAGGAGCAGGGCGAAAGAACCGCCCACACATTTACCCCAAGACCGATACGCACCGCTCAACTTACCACTACCAATCAGCCACCACGTTTCAACACACCATCTGAAGCAAATATCTCCCCCAGCACTTCAAGGTTCATGACTTCAAAGCATCGATACACATACTCCCACTGCTCATTTGTCATGCGGAAACCTTTGCTCATACTGCCAAGTGCTCTTCTCTCCACATCCACCATCTGCATCATCTGGTTTACAAAAGCTGGTTTCCAGTGCTTACCGCTGGAAATATCCAGATAAGGCTGTGCCAGCAGGTGCAGGGATACCCCATTTTCCATACAGAACTTTCCGAATTGCAGGAACTGGGATACTGTTGCGAACCGGTTGACGCTGACTACAAATACAGTGTCACCAGCCTTCAACACCTGAGCCAGTGATGACAGCTGGGTGCTGTACACTACATTAGCGTCTGGCACTTTCTTGTTTCTAAAGAATGCTCTTGTTGTTTCATCATCCAGATGAGAAATAATACCGTAAACCATAATACTCAAAACCTCCTTCGTTGTTTTAAAACTTACAACAATCTTGAGGATACTGGGTAAGGTCTGAAGTTTCCCAAGTTCCTATTGAGCAGGGAACAGCGTTTAAAAAAAGCGTGCATCTTTTGCTCCTAAAGTTAATCACATTTTTCAAACACACACTTATTTTCTCTGAAAAGTACCCTAAAACAGCCACCGTGTGAAAAAAATAAAAAGCAAAGGAAAAACAGAATACCCCGAAAAGGCTGGATTTATGGAACTTTACATATCTGTCAGCTTGCAGGATTTGGGCGGTCTGGGCATAGTGGCTGGACTTGTGGAAGAAACACAGCTACGGATAAACCAGTGAGACTGCCAATACCTTGTGATTATGGCAGGAGCAGTCTCTACATCATACCAGCACCAAGCAGGAAATATCCGATTATGGCTACGGTACTTCACTGGTGGGGAATTGTCTGGAAGATTTGGTTATTACTGACAGCAGGGGTGCATGGATACTTATTCCCCTTACCATTATCCAGTTTTGATTATCAGCATAGTAGTTACTGTCAGCATTATCTGTAGTTTTCTGTAATTATGAGACCTATGCGTTTTTGTTTATCTGATGCTCATAAAACATCTTAAAGTGAATCTTGGATGCGAATAAATCTAAAAAAATACTTGTTCTTCTATGGTTTTCAGAGCCAGTCTGCCCTTCCATAATGGCAAGAAATCAGAAATATTTACTTGGTACATACCGCCTTTTTGAAGGAAATCTTGGATTAAAATACCGCTTTTTTGACTAATTTTTATATCTGAAATACCGCTTTTTTTTCCAAAAAATTTACTCCATCTACCGCTTTTCAATATTCTTTTTTCAACCACTGATATCGCCATACTCTTTCCGTCCTCGGGGAACACATTACCCTGCCTGTAATAGTAAATTCATTTTTCTACGCAAGGCAGGCTGGATATGACATGAAATCGCCTTTTTCCCTCTGAGGGCAAATAAACCCTTAAGGAGACGGAAAGATTATGGTAAAAAAGGATATCAAAATTAGAATCAACACAATTCTATGGGAGATGGCACAGGAAAAGATAAAATCAGACTTTGAAAGAAGATATATTAAAACAGATTGTCTGCTCATCATCATGTTACTGACTTTGTATAAGAGAAAAAGCAGATTAAGAACATCGGACAATCTATATCTGGCAATTGAGCAACCAGACCAGCTTGCTCCATCTGCATACAAATCTATGACTATTGCTGTTTACGATGGGCTTCTCGATATGTTGCAGGAACTACATCCAGAATTTACATATAGCCAATTAATTGAATCTGCTATCGCACACTATCTGGTGCTACCCATGACATTTTACACTGACTGCATTTCGCCACTTTACACCATCGTAGGCTCTAAGAACAACAAAATGCAGAAAGCAACTGCATCTGCTGTAGATGCCATGAAACTGCCTCATAAATCCCTTACACTGATTGATGGGTGCTGTGCTACTGGCTCACTGTTCTTCGGACTGAAAACACATCCTTGGAAGTCAGTGATTTTGAATGACTTGAACCCTCTTAGGACTAATTTTTTGAATGTGATTAAGCATGAACCTCTGAAGCTGATAAAAAGAATTCTGGAAGCTGACCTCTCACTCATTGAGCAAGCAAAGACCAAGAACCCCGTCTTGTCTGCATATAAAAAAGCAACCATTGGCTATGCTGAGAAACGAGCCAAATATAAACGAGTAGACTGTAATGTTGAGATTGCATACCAGATGTTCATTCTCCAGTGCATCGATAAAGCCATGATAGAAAGAGCTGGTAAAATCATGGTACGTGTCTTCCGTTTTCTACCAGCACACTTAAAGTTACAGAATACTGTTATCACACAGCAGGACTGCCTCAAATATCTAAACAATGATGATGCCGATAAACTGGTACTGTTGGATGTTCCTTATATTGGCTCTGAAAACACTTGCTCTGTTGCAGGCTACAAATACCAGCCGTTTCACAAAAAAGTGGCTTACTGCTTACAAAACGCAGAATACCCATTTTTGTATTATTGCCGTAGTACCCCACCAAAGTCAAATAGCATATTTAACAAAGCAGATGCTGAGCATATCATGAAAATGAAGCTATCTCAGCATTTTATGAATAAGGGCTACTATTTCCAGAAAGTCTGCCTTGATAATGATACAGAACTGATGGTAAGCAATCGCCAGTATGACACAGAAATGCAGTTCCTGTGGACGAATATGGATGAGAATATTAAATAATTTAAGAGCCAGCTGGTACTCACATACACAGCTGGCTCTTAAATTATTTACATGTTTTTTCTCTTTCTAAAATAAGCAACTTAGTATAATTTCCAAACTCTGGAAAATCCTCCCAGTTACAAGATACATCAACTAATGCTTCTCTCTCTTCTATTTTTCCGCTTAGCAAATCCCTTTTTTCCATACACAACTCGCCATTTTCTTTAAAACCAAAAACCATTAACTCAATCTCTTTTTCTTCCTCATAATTGTGATAATATGCTGCATTTAAAAATAGTTTATCGTGTTCTTTGTGAAAGGCATATGTAATATAATTCACCTCGTTATCATTCATAAAATGAACAAACACATCATTTTTTGCCATTTCCACTACATAGCTTACCATATCATTCTGTTTCAAAACAACAGTATAGTCTTCACCATTTAAATGATTGTTTCTTGCGATTTCTTCATTCAAAATTTCAATGGGTTTCTTTCTTGGAAACCACCATTTCTTACAATAAATCATTTCCATTAATTATATTCCTTTCCGTTAACATCCCTAATTATTATTCCTTTACTATTCGCATAATCAATCACACTTTGCGGAATCGAACCCTTTTGTTCTGGAATTTCCAAAATCAAGTTTCCTGTCATTGTTTTTCCTCTTAAAACTTTTGGATTAAATGGGCTATCAGTAATTATTGCACCAGATGGATACTTCTTTTGTAATTCGTTCAAATACCCTATTCCTGTACTTTCTTGAACACTTGCAAGTTGAGTAAATTTCCGAGATACAATTTCAGACCCAGGAATATATGAATCTACAACATAGTTCTTTCCATCACCATATACTTCCACTTCATTATATGGATACCTCGGTCTATTCTCCTTGTTAAAATTATTACCCGCTTCAAACCTTGCTTTAAGCCAATCTGGTAAACCACTTGAAGTTTTACCACTCTTAAATACCGACAAGTCGACACAACCTCTATTATCCAATTTATGAGCGTTATAGAAGTTCTTCAGGTCACCAACAATACCAGCATTCTTCAATGCCTTTACATTGCTTGCTGCTCCAGCTCCTGATGCCACTGTTCCGAATAAATTCAGACCTACATTTAACCAGTCTGCTCCTGTGACCTCTTCGCCATTTTGGTACTTGTTGTAGATGCTCACACCGTTTTCGATAAGCATCGAACCGTTCATCAGGAAGCTTGCTGAGTTGGTTATCAGCTCACAACCATAATGCACATAGGTTGCACTCTTCGTCAGCTTAGATACCTTCGATGCATTAGATAATCCCTTAATTCCCTTGCTTGCAATACCTGCGGTTCCACAGCTTACCAACGATACAAGAGACAGGACTCCCATCGAAGTATTTCCCTCTGCAAAGTACCATATTGCGTCTGCTGCATTGGCTACCATTCCGACTGGTCCAGGGATACATCCAATCAAACCAAGTATCGAATGTCCTATATCACTAAAGGATGACATCGGAGATAATCCAAACGGGTCTGTGTAACTCAAAGGATTACCCTGTACATAACAGTATCGGTTAAGACTCTGGCTATTGTCAAGACTTCCGCTTAAGATATCCTGATTTATAAAACGCTTAATCTCTGGATTATAGTAACGCTGACGCATGTAGTAAAGACCATTGTCGTCTGTGCTGACACCATAGCGTCCGTTATATAGGAAGCGTGTCAGGCTCATGTCTCCGCTTAGAAGCTCTCCATACGTTCCGTAGGTATAGGTTTCTACTACACCACCCTCACTGTCTGTCAGCTTGGTGGTACTTCCTAAGTGGTTGTAGTGATGATAGAGGACGATATCTCCCTTTTTCTCACTAATCAGACCGTTACCATACAGGTAAAGTGTTTCTGTTCCTGTGGTTACTCCCTTATTATAGCGTGTTACTGTCATTACTCTGCTTAACGATGACGATACCGTATCGGTAACATACTCTTCCTTATAGGTATCTGTCTCAGCACTGATGCGGTTATTCTCTGCATCATAGGTGTAAGTGATGCCGCCTGCGCTGACAAGTCGATTGCGACAGTCATAGGTCAGTTCACTCATAATACCCTTTACAGGACCGTAGGTCATGTTGCCGTCAGCATCGTATTTAAGTGCCTCGCCATTGTAAGTCAGTAGACGATTATCTGCGTCATAGGTCATTGCTGCACTGATTAGCTTACTGATACCTTCCTTAGTATCTGTAGTCTCAGTTCCTTCTACTGCGGTTATGTTTCCATAGCCGTCATAGGTATAGGTGTAGTGGTTCAGGACTTCTTCGCCCTTCACATCCTTTATCTCTGTTAACAGTCCTGCTGCATTGTAGGTGCAGCTGATGTTTCCATTTTCATTCGTTACTTGGTCTTTTGCTTGTTAAATGCCTCCTGTGACCAAGTTTCTAGGATTCACTTGGCCTTTGACTTGCCAAATATCTCTCATGACCAAGTTAGAATGGGGAAATTGGTATTGAGAAGCATTCTATACCAAGTTCAATCTACAAAATGAGCAATAGTACTTAAGAGAATGCTCTTTGCCAAAGCAAAGATACTAACTGTGGCAATAGGAACAAAGAGAGTGCTCTATGCCACAACATAGATACCGACTGTGGCAATAGAAATATAAAGGAATGTCCTTGCCACAACAAAAAGTAATTCGCTTCTTCAACTGAATTAAAAATCAGCTAAATCCCATGTGGATGACAACTCCACTTCTATTCGACGTCGTAACAAGTCGACAAACCCGAATTTGCACACAAAAAGGATTATCACCCGAAGGTAATAATCCTTTTTCTTACTCACATCTATTACGAAGCTCTTCCCATCTCTTGTCAATCTCAGCCTGGAACTCAACTAATAGTTCCTCATTGCCTGGCTTGAAGAGATGTTTGAAACGTCTCTGTGGGCGCAGGAAATCCTCGATTGGCAGCTTATTCTTAGGTGCATAGCTTAATACCCACTTGCCCTCGATTACTTCGAATAATGGCCAGTAGCAGGTCTCTACTGCAAGCTTACAGATATTCATAAGCTCAGATGCATCATAACCCCAGCCTCTTGGACATGGAGACATAACGTTTAAAAATGCAGCTCCTGGTGTATAAATAGCCTTCTCAGCCTTAGTATACAAATCTTTGAAATTGCCAATATATGTACTCTGACCTACATAAGGAACATGATGCTCAGCAATAATAGCTGCAAGGTCCTTTCTTACCTGTACCTTACCGTTAGATACCTTACCTGCTGGTGTTGTAGTAGTATCGGCAAAGTGAGGTGTTGCAGAGGAACGCTGTGTACCTGTATTCATATATGCGCCGTTATCATAACACACATATACCATATCATGTCCACGCTCCATAGCTCCTGATAAGGACTGGAAGCCGATATCATAAGTACCGCCGTCACCACCAAAGGTAATGAACTTATAGTCGTCCTTAATCTTTCCCTTTTTCTTTAATACTCTATATGCAGTCTCAACACCTGAAAGTGTCGCGCCAGCATTCTCAAATGCATTGTGAATATAGCTGTCTTCATATGCTGTATAAGGATACATGAAGGAAGATACCTCAAGACATCCTGTTGCATTACCGATAACAGCCTTATCACCCTCATGTAATGCTCGTAAAACTGTTCTTACTGCAATTGTACCGCCACAGCCTGCACACATTCTATGTCCTGGCGCAAGGCGCTCAGGCTTATTCATAACCTCTTTAAAATTATATGTATTCTCCATCTCTTAACGCTCCCTCAATCCAATGTAATCATACATGCCTGTGACTACATGTGTCTTTGCCATAGTCTCCAGATTATCATATACCTTCTCAAAATCCTCAACTGTAATATCTCTTCCACCTAAGCCATAGAAGTAGTTCACAACCTCTGCCTCGCACTTAGCCTGGAAAAGAGCTGCTCTTACCTCTGCACCTAATGGACCACAGCTTGCAGCAAACATCTCGGAACGGTCCATAATTGCGATTGCCTTCACATGAGAAAGTGCCTTTGCAATCTCCTCCTCTGGGAATGGACGGAATACACGAATCTTTAACAAACCAACCTTCTTGCCTGTCTCTTTGCGAATCTTCTCAATCGCTGCCTTACAGGTACCTGCTGCCGAGCCGATAATTACGATAGCGTACTCCGCATCCTCCATACGATACTCCTCAAAGAAGCCGTACTTTCTACCTGTCATCTCTTCAAACTTAGCCGCTACATCTAAGATAACCTTCTTCGCCTGAATCATAGCCTCTCTCTGGGCGCGCTTTGTCTCCATATAGTAGTTAGATACTGCATATGGTCCAACTGCCATCTTCTCTGTCGGATTCAATAGATAATGCTCTGGCTCATACTCTCCTACAAACTTCTTCACTGGGCCATCCTCTACCAAAAGAATATTCTCAACACCGTGGCTTGTAATGAATCCATCCTGACAAATCATAACAGGAAGCTTAACATCCTTATGCTCAGCGATAGGGAATGCCTGTAAGAAATTATCATAAACCTCCTGATTAGACTCTGCATAAATCTGAATCCAGCCTGTGTCTCTTGCTCCCATACTATCTGAATGGTCTGCATTAATATTTATCGGACCTGTCAAAGCTCTGTTAACAAGTGCAAGTACGATTGGTAATCTGTCAGAAGCAGCTACATAAAGCTCCTCCCACATTAAAGCCATACCACAGGAAGATGTTGCTGTTAATGCTCTTGCTCCTGCTGCTGAGGCTCCGATAGTTGCACTCATTGCACTATGCTCACTCTCTACATGAATAAACTCTGTATCAATCTCGCCATTTGCGATATAATTCGCCACATACTGTGGAATCTCTGTTGATGGTGTAATAGGGAATGCTGGCATAACATCTGGATTAATCTGCTTAATCGCATATGCTACTGCTTCATTTCCCGATAAACGTTCTCTGATTGCCATATATCTAAACCTTACCTTTCTGTCTTCTCTGTCTCGAAGTTTGCACTCGTGCAAACTTCCAATAATTCGCATCCCTAAGATGCGAATTATTTGCCCTCACGCATCTCGATTGCTCCAAACGGGCATACCTTGGCACAAATGCCGCAGCCCTTGCAATGGTCATAATCAAACTCTCCACGCTCTCCATTCGCAACAGGAATAGAGCAGTCAGGACAAACTGGTGCGCACAGTAAACACTGCTTACACTTTTCCTTTACAAATACAGGAGTTGCTGTTCTCCACTCGCCTGTACAGAACTCTCTTGAAGTTGCAGGCTCAAATATCTTATTTCCCTCGGTAATATCCTGCCAAGGGCTTGTTTCATTAATTCTATCCTTAATCATATCTCTACCGACCTTTCCTTATGCTTCAATAAATGCCATCTCAAGTGCTTTCATGTTACCATCAATAACCTCAGGCTTCTTGGCAAACTTATGCTGGAAGGAAGCTCTCATCTCTGTTAAGAACTCCTCCTTGTCCATAACCTTTGATACAGCAACTGTTGCTGCAAGCATTGGTGAGTTCGGGAAGTTCTTTCCCAAAGCTTCGATAGAAATCTTCTTCGCATCTACTGTATATACCGCTCCCTCATATCCACGAAGCAATGGCTTAATCTCGTCTGCACTACGCTCTGTATTCACAATAATAGCGCCCTCTTTCTTCAAGCCGTTTGTTACATGAATACTCTCTAAAAGCGTCTCATCTACCACAACTACATAATCAGGGTTATATATATTAGAATGCACTGTAATAGGCTCAGCGCTGATTCGATTATATGCTGTAATCGGCGCCCCCATTCTCTCAGGACCATACTCTGGGAATCCCTGTACATACTTTCCTGTCTTAAATGCCACGTCTGCCAGTAACAGCGCTGCAGTCTTTGCACCCTGACCACCGCGTCCGTGCCATCTGATCTCTACTGTCTTCTCCATCTCAATACCATACCTTTCCTTCTCTATCACAAAGCGCTGCCTATGGCAACACTTCACACACCTTATTAGCTTACTATTTTTTGCATAATAATTCAATATAATGATTATTTATTCTCAATTATGAAATTAATCCGCCTTCTGATAAGTCTCCATGAACACATCCTTCTGTACCACTTGCATCATCTTAGGATTATCACAGGCTGCTACCAGATAATCTCCAGGCATTCCAAGCATATAAGTATCCTTGTAAAATTCCGTAAATAGCTTAATACCTCTCTCAAGCTGTCTGGCATATACCAAAAACTTACTCTTATTCGTACATGAATGCGCATAGGACATCAAATCCAGCGTCTCACCTGTCAATGCATTCTTTACCTTGGGCATATACTCCAGCTTCATCGGACATCCAACCTGCGACAGCTTATATGCATCTGCTAACTGCTGTCCTGACAACATAAGAACCTTACCTGTATCTTCAATCAATAGATACTGCTCCTCCTGAATCAAAATATCCGTATCGCCTTCTATCGTTCTGATAGTCACTCTATTACCAACAGGGAATAAAGTATCTGTCTTCACATATCCCATGATTACTTTCTTACGACTATACTGCTGAGCATCTGGTGTAACCTCATAATGTCTTGCATCTATCACATCAAAGCTCTCAAAATATTCATTGAGCTTATTACCAAAATAAGCCTCAGGATGCAGAGTCGGGTATACCTTACCATACTTTCTCATACTGATAAAGCCGCCTGCCTTCTCCAGATGTCCTCCGCCTGAGCCTAAGTCCTGCGCAAGATACCATGCCAGTTCACTGGCATTCACTTCCTTAATACAGCTTCGCACAGAAAACTTATAGCCCTCGTCCGATGTATTAAATACCACACAGGTGTAAATCTCATCAACCTGTAACACAAAATCACTAATCAAGCCTAATATATTCGGGTCACACGGCTGTGCCTGAATAATGGCATAATGAAAATCATTATTATAAATGTAACGAATCAGCGCAATTCCCGCAATCTCCAACTCTTTTAATGACAGGTTGGAATTACGCAGTAACAACACGATACTATTATCAAATGCCACCATTTCCCGCATATCCATGTCGAGCGGGTTAATAGTCTCTGAGAACTGATTAGTATCACAGTACAAACCATAATAAAGAGCTGTACCCAGATTCATGTCCTCATTAACAGGATAGCCCTCCTCCATCAGCATCCTCCATACCAATGTAGAACAGCTTCCGAGATTGGTTGCAATCTCCCAGCCAACTAGATTCGCTGTCGAAATCTCAGGCTGATGGTGGTCAATGACTGCCACATAATCAGCCTCTATCGGATATACATTACCCGATCCATACTGACAGTCCACCGTTATCAATAAACCATCTACCTTACCTGCGTCCTTATCACGGTAAGTGATGGGAATATTCATCTTCTCAATCATTAGCTTCAGATTCGTCTTCTGAATACGATATCTTCCACTGTATATCAGGGATACTTCCTTCCCCTTGGACTTAAAATATTTATATAAAGCATATCCCGAGCCAATTGCATCCGCATCAGGATTGTCGTGTGTCTGTATCGTAATAGAGTCGTATGACTCCAACTCCCTTAACTGCATTTCTCTCTCCTCTTGTTCACGCATTCTGCGTTACTGTGTAACCCATTTGTTTTTACACAGTAAAATGCCGCTTTGATTTATTCAAAGCGGCACTTCTATTATTTATTAATTATTCATCAACACTGTAGTTAGGCGCTTCTTTTGTAATATGAATATCATGTGGATGGCTTTCCTTCAATGAAGCTGCTGAAATCTTAACAAACTTTCCATTCTGCTTCAAATCTTCGATTGTTGGAGTTCCACAGTAACCCATACCTGCACGAAGACCACCCATTAACTGGAATACTGTATCCTCTACAGTTCCCTTATAAGCAACACGTCCTTCTACACCTTCTGGAACAAGCTTCTTAGCATCTGCCTGGAAGTAACGATCCTTACTACCGTTCTCCATAGCTGCGATAGAACCCATTCCTCTATAAACCTTGTACTTTCTTCCCTGGAATAACTCGAATGTTCCTGGACTCTCATCACATCCAGCAAAGATGCTACCCATCATACAAACATTTCCGCCTGCTGCGATAGCCTTTGTCATATCTCCTGAATACTTAATACCACCATCTGCAATAACAGGAATACCATATTCCTTAGCTACTGCATATGCATCCATAATAGCTGAAATCTGTGGTACACCGATACCTGCTACGATACGGGTTGTACAGATAGAACCTGGTCCAATACCAACCTTAACTGCATCTGCGCCTGCTTCAATTAAGGCTCTTGTTCCCTCGCCAGTAGCTACATTACCTGCGATTACCTGTAAATCAGTATAGTTCTCTTTAATCATTCTTACACATCTTAATACATTCTCAGAATGTCCATGTGCGCTATCAAGTACGACAACGTCAACCTTAGCAGCTACCAATGCAGCAACACGGTCTAATACGTTAGCTGTGATACCAACTGCTGCACCACAAAGTAATCTTCCCTGTGCATCCTTTGCAGCTAATGGATACTTGATTGTCTTCTCAATATCCTTAATTGTGATAAGTCCCTTTAAATTAAAGTCATCATCAACGATTGGAAGCTTTTCCTTTCTAGCCTTTGCTAAAATCTGCTTAGCCTCCTCAACTGTTGTTCCTTCCTTAGCTGTAATCAGCCCCTCTGAAGTCATAGACTCTTTAATCTTCTTAGAATAATCTGTCTCAAACTTCAAATCACGGTTTGTAATAATACCAACCAGCTTCTTACCCTCTGTAATCGGAACACCTGAAATTCTGAACTTGCCCATAAGTGCATCTGCATCAGCAAGTGTATGTTCAGGAGTTAATGAAAACGGATCTGTAATAACGCCATTCTCTGAACGTTTTACCTTGTCAACTTCCTCTGCCTGAGCCTCAATCGACATATTCTTATGAATAATACCGATACCACCCTGTCTTGCCATGGCAATCGCCATTCTGTGTTCTGTAACTGTGTCCATTCCCGCACTCATCATAGGAATGTTAAGCTTAATCTTCTTTGTCAGCCAAGTTGTCAAGTCAATTTGATTTGGAATAACCTGTGAATAGCTTGGTACTAAGAGTACATCGTCAAAAGTGATTCCTTCGCCAATAATCTGACCCATTTTTCTTCCTCCTACTTGTAAACATTGTATAAATTTTTTCATTATTAATTGTTCAAAATTTTATCAGACTTTCCTTATACTTGTCAATCTAAAAATACTTTTCTTGGTGCCATTCCCTTAACTGTTTTGGCAAAATCCTCTGTGAGATTTAATAAGTACTTCTGACTGCCCTCGTAATACATAACATAGAGCTTCTGATCTTCAAGATCATGACCTGCACTATAATCAGTTGTCTTAACATCTCTATGCCTATAGGAATCCAACTGGTAAGACTTCTCAGGTGCAAGAATCTCAATCTTATCCACCTGAAAAGTTGCAAGACGCTTTCTCTTAGTCTGCGCCATAATCTTATCAACTGTAATCTCTCTATCTAAATATAAATACTCATACTCAATATTGGTCCACTGATTCACAAAGTATGTCAATACACCAAATACAACTGCTGCTGCAAGAAAGATAGCACTCATCGTTAAAAATGTCATGATTCCTGCAAAAACTGCAAGCGCAAAGCAAATGTTGTATAAAATCTTATCTTTCATTGTTCGTTCTTTCTTTACAAGTAATTCCTTATAACTCTCGTTCATATTAAAATCCCTTCCTGATTCGTATATAGTATATCTCTTTTTTACAAAGAGAAATTATTTCAAATATATCTCATATCTTATTACAAATCAACGCATTATTCAAGGTTTAGAAAAAATTAATAACTCTTTCCATTGCTTTTTATTCCGATACCTTTTATCATAATCCTAGTTACTAACACTTGCAAATGAAAGGTTTTAATTTTATGGAAGTTTATAACAAAAATCGAGACAAAAATCGCAACATGCATGACGAAATCCGCGAACAGAATGCTAAGCTCAAGGGCGCTCCTTTACGCGAGAAGCTCGCCTATTTTAAAGAATATTATTTAAAAATGACATTAGTAGTTATTGCTATTATCGCTTTTGTAGTTTCTATTGGTTACACGATGATTACTGCACCTGACGAGACAGCTTTCGCTGCTTTCTTCTTCAATGACACAGGCTATAGTGCCGACAGCAGCCTGCAGGATACCTTTGCAGAGCATTTAGGTGTTGATACCCGCGAATACGAAGTCTATATTGATGCCACTCCTACCTATAGCGAGGCTGGTACTTATGAAGATTACACTTCTATCCAGCGATGCATGGCTAATATCGCAGGAGAGGATTTGGACGTAATGCTCTGTGACCAGTTAGCATACGAGCACTTTGCAACCAGTGAAATCTTCTTAGATATTACTACGATTCTTCCTGAGGATTTGATGGAAAAGTTTAAGGACAAGATTGTCTATTCTACCTTGGAAGAAACAGGTGAAGAGATTCCAAGCGCGATTATCGTAACTGATGCTCCTAAGCTTCAGCAATATCATTATTATGACGGCAAGGATGCCTATTTCTCTGTAGTATCTAATTCACAGAACATTGATAATGTCATTACCTTCTTAAGATTTATCTACGAGGAATAATGCTTAAGGGCGACGCGTTTTGCGTCGCCCCTTTCTATTTACTTACTGATGCCAAATCAGGCTCTTCCACTGCTCAATCTGCTCCTCTGTCATAAAGCCGTTAGAGGTTCCAACAAATCCTATTTTATAAGAAGAGAATAACAAAGCATTCTTGATTGCTTCCTTTGGATTACCTGTCTTTACATAGTAATGCAAAAATGCTGAAAACAAGGCATCACCCTCGCCAACAGTATTCACAATCTCATTTGTCTTTACTCTCTGATACTTTATTACATTGTTCTCCTCCCTAGTGTAGAGCAGAACTCCCTTTCTTCCCAATCCGAGAATAAAAATCTCAGGCTCATACTTCTCACAACAATCCCATAAACACTCATATGGGTCGCCCTCAATATCGCCCTCACTTACATATATAATATCCGCTGCTTTCAGGAAATCTCCCTTTGTACGCTGCTTCTCCTCATTGATTCTTCTTACATTTACCGCAATTGGCTTATTATATTTCTTAGCAAGTCCTAATAATGGTCTACAGAAATTTGCATCCGATATAACCACCATATCCTTATCACGGATACGTTCCTCAAATATCGACTCATCATAGGTTACATTTCTGGCATCCTTTACATCCTCAAGAATCTGCCTCTCGCCCTTGTTATATAAAATAACCGCTGAAGGCATTGCCTCCAAAATCGGTAATACATAATCCATCTTCAAATCCACACCACTACTATTCAAACGTGCCAGCTGGTCATGACCATTTTTACCAATCATACTCATAAAATCTACATCATTACCAAGCCAACGAAGCGCAATCGACTGACTGTAGCCATCACCGCCAACATTGGTATGTACCATGCCAGGAACACTGACAAATTTATTATAAGGCAAAGGCAACGCCTCTACTTTTACTATGGTTTCTATCTGAACAAAACCTGCTACCATGAATTTTCCCATTCTAATAACCATGCCCTTCCTATACCTGCAAACTTTCAGATGCTTTAGCATCTTGTGCAGGTACAATATTTGCAATACAAACTTCGTTTGTATATAAAAATTTTATTTTTCACATTTCTCCTCTTCATGTAATTTCAGTATAGCTTATTTTTTCAGTTTTTTCAATCTTTTGTCAGATTATTTTATCACTACGTTTTCTCATTGAAGACCTTTTGCAAATACGTTAAAATAATATAAGATAGCATAAGAAAGGATGACTCGACAACATGAAGGAACAATTATATACCATTCCACTGAATGATGCATTTCAGGCTCATGATGAATGTCCCTTCTGTTTTATCGAACGCAAGGTAGAACAGGATTTATTGGATTTCACTCTGGGTTCAGGCTCTTCTTATATGGAAAGTGATATTCGTGATATGACAGACAAGGCTGGCTTTTGCCGCTATCATTTCAAGAAGATGTACCAGTATGGTAATACTTTGGGAAATGCATGGATTCTAAAAACCCACTATAAGAAAATGAATCAGGAGCTGGCTGAGCAGACTAAGAAGTTTAAACCTGCAAAGATTTCCTTCTTAGACCGTTTAAAGCGTTCAACAGATATTAACAATACAATGACTGCCTGGGTGTATGAAAAGGAAGCCTCCTGCTTCATCTGCAATCAGTACAAGGACACCTATGCCAGATACTTAGATACATTTTTTCATATGTATAAGAATGACAAAGATTTTCGCAAAACCTTTGAAGAAAGCAAAGGCTTTTGCATCTCTCACTTTGGAGATATCTGCCAATGTGCCTGCGAAAAGCTTTCCGACAAGCAAAAGGATGACTTCTTTTCAACCTTATTTCCGCTTATGCAGAAGAATATGGAACGTCTTGAAGAGGATGTCAGCTGGATGGTTGAGAAATTTGATTACCGCAACGCAGATGCTGACTGGAAGAACTCCAAGGATGCCATTCAGCGCGGTATGCAAAAATTAAAGGGAGGCTACCCTGCCGACCCTGTATATCAATCAAAGAAATAGAATATGTGTTTCATAAAGCCAGAAAGCGTAGGAGAAATCTCCTACGCTTTCCTATTAATCTTCTGAATATCCGTTTTCATCATCATAAAACTCTTCTACAACCGAAGCCTGTGGCTCTGTCATATAAGTCTGTGATGTAGTAGTCTGTGACTCCGAACCACCGCTTGGTGTCTCAGCCGCTTCTTCAGATGCCGCTGCTGGTGCAGCAGTCATACCCTCCACAAACTCCTTAGCCTTATCAAGCTTCTCAGATACATTGAACTGTTCTACCTTTTCCTTTGTCTTATCAATCGCCTCGATTACCTTCTCACCAAGCTTCTCCTTTGCATTCTCAAACTCAAGCGAAACATAAGAACGGTTCTTTGTCGACGATGTACTTGTATCATCATCTAAATCCTCATCAAAAATGTCAAAATCATCTACATCATCATAGTACTGTTTCTGACCATCCTGCTTTTTCTGTAAATAATAATAGGTACCAGCTGCTGCCGCTCCTGCAAGCGCGCTGAACAACATAAACTTTCCAAACTTCTTTGCCATAAAGCAAACTCCTTTCCAAATAGACCGAACTTAGTTATCACAATTATATAAAAGAACCCGTCTGTATGCAAGCGTTCATCAAACTCTTTTATTAATTCTTCATGATTTTAGTTTAATTCTAGTGTATGAAAAAGAAAAGAGATTATGTATAAAATTCATTGATTCCTTAGAAATATTATGTTAATATAAATTCGACTAGAAAAGTCAATTGCTAAAGGGGAGGAGAATGGCAATGAATGAAAAATTCTTTGACTTATCCAGAGAGAAACAGGACCGTATGATTAATGGTGCTTTAGAAGTTTTTTCAAAGTGTGGATTTAAGCATGCGAGTACAGACGACATGGTTAAGGCAGTGGATGTTAGCAAAGGATTATGGTTTCATTATTTTGGTTCTAAGCAGGGATTGTACACCTTTGTATACGGTTACAGTGTGAAGTATTTACTTCTTGAATTGTCTACAATGGTCGATATGAACGAGCAGAACTATTTTGAAATCGTGAAGCAAATGGAATTTGCAAAGATGAAGGTAAGCAAGACATATCCTTATATGACGCTGTTTCTGGAGCAGTCCGCCAAGGAAACTGACCCGGATATCATTTCTAAGATTGCAGAAGACCGCCGCATCTACAGAGATAAGCTGAGCCTTATACTGAAGGCAGGCGATATTCCTAACATTACGGAGAAAGCTCATAAGGATAAGATTAAGAAGATTGTGCAGTATACAATCGAAGGAATTGTACACGACAAATCATCTGAAGGCGCAGAGCCTGAGGCAATTTACCGCGAAATCAAAAGCTTACTCGACATGGTAAGCCAGTTAACAGGAGGCAAGGTACAGACCTCCACGGAAGGCATGGGACTAACATTAGAAACTGCAGCTTCCTAATCATTAATACCCAAACATTCAAGCTTACGCATCCGCGTAAGCTTTTTTGTACACCAATTCGGGGTTGTCGAAGTTTACTCGAACAACAGCTTTTCTAATTCAGACACCTTTGTAAGATAAATATCACTATTCTGCTTCATAAAATCTCTAATCTCAGGAATCTCATTGCACCAGCCTGCACCTACAAAGGTTACTCCACACGCCTTTGCCATATCAAAACCTGGCTTTAAATCATCTACCATAATTAAATCCTTAGGTTCTAAATCATATTCCTTCATAATCTGCTCTAACGGATATTTGTGAGGCTTTCTCTGCTCGGCAGGATACTCCCATCCAAACACCATATCAGGCTTTGGCAGACCATTTACCTCATAGTCTCTCAGTATATTAAAGCCATACGAATGCGATACTACACAGACAATTCCGCCTTCAGCCTTATGCCGCATAATAATCTCCTTCATTCCAGAATAAACCGTCGGAATATGATTCTCCACATACTTAAGCCACAGCTCCACTTCGTATTTCATCTCTTCCTCAGTCATATGCAGTGTTTCCATGCAATACTCCTGAAATCCTGGTTCAAAGTTAAATCTGAAATAATCCTCCAGTGACATCCACACTCCTGGACGCATCTCCTCTAATATTTCCAAAAAAGCTGGATAATGAATCTGTGCAGTACTATCTACTACTGTATCGTCATGGTCTAATACTAAACATTTATATTTCATTTACTTTTCTTTCCTCCCTTATAGAAAAGAAGAATCGCAATGCGATTCTTCTTTATTACGATACATTATTTCGGCAATACAAACGAACTCTTAAGTGAAACAATACGGTTAAATACTGGTGCTTCAGGTGTAGAATCCTTGTAATCCACATTAAAGAAGCCTTGTCTTACAAACTGGAAGCTCTCAAATGCCTTAGCATCCTTTAATGCAGGCTCTAAATAGCACTCCTTTAATACCGTAAGAGAATTAGGATTCAAATTAAGACTTCCGTCTTCATTGTATACACCCTTCTCCTCATCAATTAAGTTCTCATACAGACGAACCTCTGCCTTTACTGCGAATGGTGCTGGTACCCAATGAATAGTTCCCTTTACCTTTCTGCCTGTAAAGCCTGAACCCTGCTTTGTCTCTGGATCATAAGTACAATGAACCACTGTAACATTACCATTCACATCTGTCTCATAGCTTGTACATGTTACAAAATATGCACTCATCAGACGCACCTCATTGCCTGGGAACAATCTGAAATACTTCTTAGGAGGCTCAATCATAAAGTCATCTCTATCAATATAAAGCTCTCTACAGAAAGGAACCTGTCTTGAACCAAGTGACTCATTCTCTAAGTTATTAGGTACCTCAAGGTACTCAACTTCACCTTCAGGGTAATTATCAATCACAAGCTTAATCGGGTCAAGAGCTGCCATCATACGAGGCCTCTTGAGCTTCAAATCCTCACGGATACAGTACTCAAGCATCGCATAATCTGCTGATGACTGTGCCTTGCTGACACCGCAAAGCTCAACGAACTTCTTAATAGACTCAGGTGTAAATCCTCTTCTTCTCAACGCTGCGATAGATACCAGTCTTGGGTCATCCCAACCGTCTACGATACCTTCCTCTACCAATCTCTTAATATATCTCTTACCTGTTACTACATTAGTCAGGTACATCTTAGCAAACTCAATCTGCTTAGGAGGCTGTGGATACTCTAACTCTCTGACAACCCAGTCATAAAGAGGTCTGTGGTCCTCAAACTCCAAGGTACAGCAAGAGTGTGTAATCCCCTCAATAGCATCCTCGATTGGATGTGCAAAGTCATACATAGGATAAATGCACCACTTATCACCTGTTCTGTGATGTGACATATGCGCAACACGATAGATAACAGGGTCTCTCATATTAATATTAGGTGATGCCATATCAATATTCGCACGAAGTACTCTCTTACCATCCTCAATCTTACCTTCCTTCATCTCTTCGAATAAAGCAAGATTCTCCTCGATGCTTCTGCCTGCATATGGATCTTCCTTACCAGGCTCTGTTAAAGTACCACGATACTCACGAATCTCCTCAGCTGTCAAATCAGATACATAAGCCTTACCCTTTTTAATCAGCTTCACTGCTGCCTCATACATCTGCTCAAAATAATCAGAAGCAAAGAATAATCTATCTTCCCAATCAGCTCCTAACCACTTAATATCAGCCATAATAGACTCTACGAACTCTACCTTTTCCTTAGTAGGGTTAGTATCATCAAAACGCATATTGAACTTACCACCAAACTCCTGTGCAAGTCCGTAATTGACTAAAATAGCCTTTGCATGACCAATGTGTAAATAACCATTAGGCTCAGGTGGGAATCTTGTATGCACCGTGTCATACACACCTTCTGCAAGGTCTTTATCTATAATCTGCTGAATGAAATTACGAGATACAACTTCCTTTTCCTCTGTATTGTTGATATCTTCGATATTCTTTTCCATATCACTCATTCCTATTTCCTCCAAGTGTAAAGTTTCCATAAACTATATTATAATTTATTATTGTACCCTTTGTAAAGAGTTTCCCCCCGATTAGTATCTAACCTCCATAAGCGCAAGCCCCTTGGCTGGCACAAGCATTCCTGCATCCTCGCGCTTACCTGATTGTAAGAGGCGTTCCATGCTGTCAGCGCTTCGCTGCCCCAAGCCAACCTCTATCAACGTGCCAGTCAATATTCTAACCATATGATACAGGAATCCGTCTCCGACATAATGCAGAACCACTTCGTTACCCTGCTGTTCAATCCTAATCTCTTCTATCGTTCTTACTGTTGACTTCTTACTCCGCTTATTCGAAGTAAACGCCTTGAAATCATGCTTTCCAATCAAATATGACGCCGCACGCTTCATCTCCTCAAGATTCAGTTTCTCTGCCACCTCATACACATATCTTCTCTCAAATACTGTAGGCGTTGTCGAATTCCAAATACGATAACGGTAAGTCTTTCCTACTGCATTCAGACGGCTATGAAAACGTTCTGAGGCTTCATTAATTTGAATCACACGAATATCCTCTGGCAGGAACTGGTTCAAATAGTCCATTACTTCTGCCGCACTCTTCTCAGTTTCAATATGAAAATTCGCAACCTGCCCATAAGCATGGACACCTGCATCCGTTCTTCCCGAACCATCTACCTGCACCTGATGTCCTGTCATCTTACTAAGAATGGCTTCCAGCTTTCCCTGAATCGTATTATCAGTAGAATCCTGCCTTTGCCAGCCCTGGAATCTTGTTCCTTCGTATTGCAAAACAATCTTAAAATTACGCAATTTGTTAATCCTCTTCTGTTTCTCTTCTTGGTCTGTGATTTTCCCTGTTGTGTTTATTTAACACCGCAAGGTCCTCTTCATCCAATCTCCTGAAATTATTAATACTTGCGACCAATATCTGTACACTTAGCTTTGGTGTATCAAACAGCCCCGCATCATTCATATTAATCAGAATTATACCGATTGGCACCGCAAAAATCATACCTACTACTCCAGCTACCTTATAACCAATATAAAGAAGAATCAAAGTAGGTATCGGTGCAAGACCTATCGAATCCCCCATAATCTTTGGCTGAATCAGCTGTCTTACCAGCTGACAAAGTCCCCATAGCACTAACATTCCTACTGCCATAAAGTAATCGCCGCTAATAATTTTTAAAATCGCCCATGGCAGAAATACAGCACCACTTCCGAATACAGGGAAGAAGTCCAGCACAGCAATACCAAATGCAATGATAAACGCATACTCTACACCGATTATCCACAAGCCAATCCATATCAGGAAATAAATCCATATCTCGATAAAGAACTGTGCCTTAAAATATCCGCCTACCGCACGTAAAATACTACGATTAAAAATAGCTACCTTACTCTTAACAGACTCAGGTATATGCTTCTGATAAAGCTGGTTCAGATACTCTCTGTCTGCAATAAAGAAATAAGCTGACAGCATTGCCATAATAACTGCAATAATCATATTAGCTACATTTTCCACCACAGACCCCATTCCTGAAAAGGAAATATCACTTACTTTTCCTGATATACTACCAACAGCTGCAGTTAACGCATCACCAACTGTATTCAGTATATCAACCGTGCTCTTTGGAAGCTTAATGTAAAAACGGTTAATCAGATTACCTACATGCTCCAAATCCTTCGCAAAATTATTCCACATCTCAGGAAGCTCAATGATAAAGCCTGATAACTGCTTTACAATGAAGTATCCTGCAAGGTATCCAACTCCGATAATTGCCGCAATAACCAGCACAATTACCACTACCGTTCCTGCCTTACGCTTTATCTTGATTCTCTTCTCAAGAAAATGTACCAAAGGATTCGCAATACATGAAATAATCCATCCTACAATGAATGGCATGAAATATACAATCGCCTTAGGCAACCAAAAAATACAAGCAAGTATTGCTACAATATAAATTGCAATATTCGTAACCATTTTTAAGTTTCGTCGATATCTCGTCTTCATCAATAACCTAGCCTTTCCGCTGCTCTCAAATTCTGTCTAACTACGACTTACAACTATCTTATTCTTCTTCATTTCCTAACGCATTTACTTCTGCTAACATATCATCAATTAATGCATAGATTTCTTCCCTTCCCTGCTTTGTCTCAGCAGAAAATGGAATTACGATTGTATCCTTATCTACGCCAAGCCCCTGCTTTACCATCTTTACATGCTTCTGTATCTGGCTTCTGTTAATTTTATCCAGCTTGGTAGCAATAATAATCGGATGAAATCCATTGGACATAATCCAGTCATACATCTGTTTATCATTCGCAGATGGCTCATGTCTGATATCAATTAAAAGGAAAACTGCTCTCAGCATCTTAGACTGGTTCAGATACTTTTCAATCATCTTGCCCCACTTTTCCTTCTCTGCCTGACTTACCTTGGCATAGCCATATCCTGGTAAATCTGCAAAATACAACTCATCATTTATGTTATAAAAGTTAATCGTCTGTGTCTTACCTGGCTGCGCACTGGTTCTCGCCAAAGACTTGCGGTTCATCAACGCATTAATCAATGATGACTTTCCTACATTACTCTTACCCGCAAACGCAATTTCCATCTTGTCATTCTCAGGTATTTTACTGGTTACACCGATTACTGTTTCCAAACTGACATTTTTTATTACCATTTCTTCACCTCTTTAAGCCTTTTTTCGACGTGTCTTTCCTGCAGCCAGCTTCATGACGAACGAATGCGCAATTACCTCATCCATGCGCTCTACAAAGCAAATCTCCATTCCTGACTTGATTTCCTTGTCAATCTCTTCGATATCCTTCTCATTCTCCAAAGGCACCAAAACCTTCGTGATTCCAGCCATCTTAGCTGCAAGCAACTTCTCCTTCAAACCGCCAATTGCAAGCACTCTGCCTCTTAAGGTAATCTCTCCTGTCATAGCCACCTTACAATCTACAGGAGTCCCTGTAATAGCTGACAGCACCGCTGTTGCCATGGTAATACCTGCGGAAGGTCCATCCTTAGGGACTGCTCCCTCTGGAATATGAATATGAAAATCATGCTCCTTAAAATACTCTGGTGCAATGCTATATCTGTCAGCAACAGACCTGATATAGCTGATACCTGTCTTAGCAGACTCCTTCATCACATCTCCAAGCTTACCAGTAAGTTCAATCTCGCCCTTACCAGGCATAACATTGACTTCTATCTGAAGTGTATCGCCACCAACACTGGTCCATGCCAGACCTCTGACAATACCTGCCTCATTTGTCTCATTCGCCTTATCTGCTCTATACTTTGGCTTACCAAGATACTTCTCAAGATTCTGTGTCGTTACCTTGATTGGCTTAACTGCCTTCTTCTCTGCCCCCACAATAGAACGGGCTGCCTTACGGCAAATAGCTCCTATCTGACGTTCCAGATTACGCACGCCCGCTTCTCTGGTATAAGAGGTAATTATCTCTTTTAATGCAGAATCACTGATTGTCAGCTGCTCTGCCTTAATACCGTTCTTTGTAAGCTGCTTTGCCACCAAATGCTCCTTTGCAATATGGAACTTTTCATTAGCAGTGTAGCTTGTAACCTCAATAATCTCCATTCTGTCTAAAAGCGGCTTGGGAATGCTGCCTGCATCATTTGCAGTTGCTATAAAAAGCACCTCTGACAAATCAAATGGCAGCTCTATATAATGGTCTCTAAATCTGCAATTCTGCTCAGGATCTAATACCTCTAACAATGCAGACGAGGTATCTCCCTTATGGTCTGAGCTTACCTTATCAATCTCATCCAAAAGCATGAGTGGGTTATTCACTCCTGCCTGCTGGATTCCTTCAATAATACGTCCTGGCATCGCTCCTACATAGGTCTTTCTATGTCCTCGAATCTCCGCTTCATCTCTGACACCGCCAAGACAAATACGAACATACTTCTTATTCAACGCCTCTGCAACAGACCTTGCAATGGAAGTCTTACCTGTTCCTGGAGGTCCCACAAGACAAAGGATTGGCGCCTCACCTTTACTGGTCAGACTCCTTACCGCAAGAAATTCCAGGATTCTTTCCTTTACCTTAGTCAGACCGTAATGGTCTCTATTAAGCGTCATCTCAGCCTTATTCAAATCATTAGTATCCTTTGTCGAATGCTTCCACGGAAGCTCCAGCAAAGTCTCTATATACATACGCTCTACAGCACTCTCAGAGCTTGCAGGAGACAAATGCTTAAAACGACTAATCTCTTTCTTAAGCTTCTCCTTAACCTCTTTATCTGCCTTAAGCTTACTAAGTGCTTCCTCAAACTGGTCTGCATCAGAGGCTGAATCCTTATCTCCAAGCTCTGCGCGAATACAGTTCATCTGCTCACGAAGAATATATTCCTTCTGATTCTTATCTATCTTTTCCTTTACCTTACCCGCAAGCTGCGCGCGAATAGACGCAATCTGAGCCTCATTAATTAACAATGCCAGCATCCTCTCGCTTGCCGAACGAATATCTGTTTCCTCTAACAGGCTCTGCTTCTGTTCATAGGTAAAAGGAATATTAATCGCCATCTGATTCAATATAAATCGCAACGGATGCTTCGACTGAAAATATCTTCCTACTGTTTTCCCTACCTTAGGATAGTATTTCACATATGTATCAAACACATCCCTCAAAGAGCGAATTAATGCCTCTTCTTCATACTCATCTATCTCTAACGGTTCCTCTTCTACCTGTTCCAAGGTACCCCACAAAAATTCTCTGTCAGTCTGTAGCTCTACCAGTCTTGCTTTGGCAACGCCCTCTACCAATACTCTGTTCAACTGGTTAGGTAACCTGGTAATCTGCTTCACACGGGCAATCGTACCAATCTCGTACAAAGCATTCAAATCAGGATTCTCTGCCTGTGGATTCCTCTGTGCTACAAGAAATATCTGTTGTCCATCCTGCATGGCATACTCTACTGCTGCCTTTGATTTATCGCGGCTCAAATCAAAATGAATTATCATCTCAGGTAAAACCGTAAGTCCGCGTAATGCCACTACAGGTAACTCTATCTTCAAGTTTTCCATCTACTGTTTCTCCTCATATTGGTGAATGTGTAACGAACACAAAACGCCGCCTGTAACAGGCGGCGCTTTCTACTTCATTCACTATCTCGCCTTTTTCTGCTCAACACGATTTGCCTCGCGATGAACAATGAAAGGCTGACTTGTTCCTTCAACTGCTTCCTTTGTGATTACGCAGCTTTCGATTGTTTCATCAGAAGGAATCTCATACATAACATCCATCATAACACTTTCCATGATGGAGCGGAGTCCTCTAGCTCCTGTGTTTCTCTCTAATGCCTTCTGAGCAATGCTTTCAATCGCCTCAGGCTCAAAGCTCAGCTTCACATCATCGAACTCAAACAGCTTCTGATACTGTTTGATTAACGCACTCTTAGGCTCCTTAAGGATTCTAACAAGTGCTTCCTTATCAAGTCCCTTTAAGGACACATTAATCGGAACTCGACCTACGAACTCAGGAATAAGACCAAACTTCACTAAATCCTGAGGAGTAACCTCCTTGAGAACCTCGCCGATATCTCTTTCCTTCTTCTGGGCGATTTCCTTATTAAAACCAATGGACTTACGGTCAAGTCTTGTCTCAACAATCTTATCCAAGCCCTCAAAAGCGCCTCCGCAGATAAACAAAATATTCGTTGTATCAATCTGCAAAAGCTCCTGATGAGGATGCTTTCTTCCACCCTGCGGCGGAACACTTGCCGTGGTACCCTCGATAATCTTAAGCAATGCCTGCTGAACACCTTCACCCGATACATCTCGAGTAATAGATACGTTCTCACTCTTCTTGGTAATCTTATCAATCTCATCGATATAGATAATACCATACTGCGCACGCTCGATATCATAATCTGCTGCCTGAATCAGCTTGAGTAAAATATTCTCAACATCCTCACCTACATAACCTGCCTCTGTCAATGTAGTCGCATCAGCAATTGCAAATGGAACATTGATAATCTTAGCAAGTGTCTGTGCAAGATATGTCTTACCCGAACCTGTTGGTCCTACCATAATAATATTACTCTTCTGTAATTCTACATCCAGATTCTTCTGTGCCATAACACGCTTATAGTGATTATAAACTGCTACGGACAACACTTTCTTTGCTTCCTCCTGACCGATTACATAATCGTCAAGAAACTCTTTAATTTCTACCGGCTTTAAGAGATTAATGTCTATGCTGTCGCCTACCGGTTCGTCATCATATTCCTCATCAATAATATCGGAACAGATGTCAACACATTCGTCGCAGATATATACACCTGCAGGACCTGCAATCAGTTTTCTAACCTGATCCTGTGTTTTATTGCAGAAAGAACATCTTACCTTTCCATCAGTGGTTTTACCAGCCATTCCTCTTCTCCCTTACATATGATTTAGACTTATTCTTTTCTATCTAATCTGTCGGTGATTACCAGGTCAATAAGGCCATAAGCCTTTGCCTCTTCTGCTGTCTTCCAATTGTCACGCTCTGTATCTGCTGCAACAACCTCGTATGGCTGTCCGCAGTTCTCAGCTAACATGCGATTCAATTTCTCTTTAGTATGCAAAATATGCTTTGCTGCAATCTCAATCTCTGTTGCCTGCCCCTGTGCTCCTCCAAGTGGCTGATGAATCATAATCTCAGCGTTTGGAAGTGCAATTCTCTTCCCCTTCGTACCACCTGCTAATAAGAATGCGCCCATGCTGGCAGCCATTCCTATACAGATTGTAGACACATCACATTTGATATACTGCATGGTATCGTATATAGCCATTCCTGCTGTAACAGAACCACCAGGACTGTTTATATATAACTGAATATCCTTATCAGGATCTTCCGCCTCAAGGAATAACAACTGTGCAACAACAAGACTTGCTGTAACCTCATTTACTTCCTCACCAAGGAAAATGATGCGCTCTTTTAAAAGTCTCGAATAAATGTCATAGGAACGCTCTCCTCTGCTCGTTTGTTCAACGACATAAGGTACTAAACTCATACGAACTACCTCCAGTTGAATTGTTTTAATTGTTCTAAAAATTTAGACTATATATATATTTTATTTCTTTTCTTTCGCAGATGCAACTACTAATTCAACAGCTTTTCTAACATTCATATCAGAAATAATCTGCTTCTTCTCATATTCGCCTACGATTTCCTCAACCTTAGCTACTTCCATCTTGTACATTTCAGCCATCTTAGCGATTTCTTCCTTGTACTCTTCCTCTGTAGATTCAATCTTCTCAGCTGCAACAATTGCCTCTAATACAAGTCTTGACTGGATTCTCTTCTCAGCCTGTGGCTTAGCCTGCTCTAAGAAAGCTTCTGCTGTAAGACCTGTGAACTGGAAGTACTGCTCAATAGAAAGACCCTGCATCTGAAGTCTCTGTGCGAAATCGTCAACAATCTGTCTCTGCTGTGTCTGAATCATAGCTTCTGGAATATCCATCTTAGCATCAGCAATGATTGCTTCGATTACAGCATCTTCCTTCTCTCTCTTAGCTGCTTCTTCCTTCTTAGCTGCAAGGTTCTTCTTAATATCCTCCTTGTACTCAGCTAATGTATCGAACTCAGAAACTTCACTTGCAAACTCGTCATCTAATGCTGGAAGCTCCTTCTCCTTAATCTCCTTAATTGTACACTTGAATACAGCTGGCTTACCTGCAAGGTCTGCTGCATGGTAATCCTCTGGGAATGTTACATTAACTTCTACTTCCTTGTTAAGCTCAGCACCAACTAACTGTGCCTCGAAGCCTGGAATGAATGAGTTAGAACCGATTGTAAGAGGATAGTTCTCTCCCTTACCGCCTTCGAATGCAACACCATCAACGAAGCCTTCGAAGTCAAGAACTGTCATATCGCCATCCTTAACTGCTCTGTCTTCTACTGTAATTGTTCTTGCGTTGCTCTCTCTTTCTCTGTCAAGAGCTGCATCTACTTCCTCATCTGTAACTGTTAAGTCAGCCTTCTTTACAGATACTCCCTTATACTTACCAAGAGTTACCTCTGGCTTAAGAGCAACCTCTGCTGTAAAGATGAAAGGCTTACCAGCCTCTACCTGTACTACATCAATCTTAGGCTGAGAAACGATTTCCTCCTCGCACTCCTCTAATGCCTTAGCGTATGCATAAGGAATTAATGCATTAGCTGCATCCTCATAAAATACTTCCTTACCGTACATCTGCTCGATCATCTTACGAGGTACCTTACCTTTACGGAATCCAGGAACACTTAACTTTCCTTTATTCTTCTGGAATGCACCATCAAGTGCCTTCTCGAAATCTTCTGCTGATGCTTCAATTGTAAGCTTCGCCATGTTTCCTTCTAACTTTTCAACCTTTAAACTCATTTGTCTTCTTCCTCCTTGAGAATTATTACACTCGCGCTTGCGATTATTCTGTGGTTATTTATCTTAAACGGGTTTACTTAAAATTGCCCATACTCACAGTCATTCTACAATTATAACACAACATTTTCCAAATTAAAAGCATTTCTTCATGCTCCAAAAGCCCAAAATGCAAGATTTTAAACTATTTATTCTATATGCGTCGCAATCAAAAGTGTTCTGCCTGCTTTATACTGCTCAATATAATGCTGCACCCTTCTCCTATTCTCTTCATCCAGTGCCACAAAAGGCTCGTCAAGAATCACCAAATCACTTCGTGCCGCCATTGCCCTTGCTATTGCCACACGGCGCTTCATACCGCCGCTCAGCTCTCTGCAAGGCTTCTCTATATCCTCAGGCATAAGAAGCTCAAGCAAATGCTCTCTTGCCCTTGCTTCTTCTCCAGTTACCATGGAAACATTCACCAGTGCATTGTAGTTCTCACACAGTCTATCCTCCTGAAATGCCATGCTGACCGCCTCTGTCTGTCTCTTAAGTATTCCCATGTCCTGACATTCTAAGCCTGCTATCATTCTAAATAATGTACTCTTACCACTTCCCGAAGGCGTTCTGAAATAGTAGGTCTTGCCGTATTCATATTCCTGCGAAATATCCGTCAGAACCGTCTTACCTGCATATGACTTACCTATCTGCTCCAGCTGCACCAACACTCCCGCTACCTTTTTATCTGCAATCACATACTTCGCTCCACGACACTTGGGCTGCCACTTCGCAAATGCTTCCCAGCCTGCAAGCACCGCCTTTTCAAAGGCAAGACTCATTAAAACCGTAACAATCGTCCACGCCAGTACCCCTGCCGTATCCAGATGAATCTTTGACATATACAGAGCTTCACCTATAGAAAAATCAGGTGTACCAATTACCTCTGCTGCCACTCCCGACTTCCAGCTCATACCTACGGAAAGCTTAATCGCACTGTCCCAAAAAGGACGCAGTGCATCTCTATAAATATAGAAGAAAACATCCCTGCCAGACATTCTGTGTACACGGCTCATTTCCAATAAACGCTTATCCGCACTCTTTATGCCTGCTACCGTATTCAGATAGATATTAGGAAGCACCACCATAAAGCTGATAGCGATTGATAAAACAGATGAACTCCACCATATCAGAAATAAAACCACAAAGGATGCTACAGGAATTGCCTTCATTAATGTCATAATCGGAGAAAGAATCTCCTCTATTATCAAAAAGCGGGCGCTCAAAAAAGCCAGCACCAGCCCCATGAAAACGCCCGCAAAAAATCCAACTGCAATACGAAGCAACGACCAAAATATCGTTACCCAAAAGGACATAGTTACCCCTTGTGCAAGCAACGCCTTACAGGTTGCAACTGGTCCTACTAACAATATATCATTGTCTACCCAAAGGCAGAGCAGCTGCCACAAGAGCAGCCAGCCCGCCAATATTATCGCTTTTCTAAGCTTTTGATTATTTAGAAACATAATAGAAATCATCTCCTGGAAGAGAACCGCCTACAGCCTCAGGACTCTGCTGTGCCAATACATCAAGATATCCTGAAAGTGCCTGCTTCATATCTTCTCCATCAATATATGTAATATTACACTCTGGAATTGCCTTCTTTGCAATTGGCTCCTTTGCAATAATCTCTGCTGCAACTACAAGCTGTGCGCCCGTCTCCACATCTGCATTGATTGCTGCCGCACTCTCCTCGTGTTCCTTCATAAAGTTCTGCACAGCTGCCTGATTTGCCTCAAGGAACTCATCTCTTACAACAGTTACACCTGTCACCATACGGCTGCCGCCTTCACCCTGAACCTTTTCCCATTCCTCGTTCATATCTAATACAACGGATAAAGCTTCATTCTGCGCACATGCTGCTGTTACGAAAGGCTGTGGTAATAAGCCGATTGCATCAGGATTCTCCGCTAATACTGCTGCTACCTCTGTTGCCTCTGACTTATACTCAAGTGTACAGTCTGCCGCAAGACCATTTGCATCTAATAAATAATTCAAAACATAGTCAGGTGTTGTTCCCTTACCTGTCAGATAGATAGTCTTACCCTTCAAATCTTCCATTGAAGCAATCTCACTGTTACCTGATACCATATAAAGCACGCCAAGCGTATTAATATCAATTACAGTGATTGCCCCCTCTGTCTTATTATATAAAATGCTTGCTACATTGGCAGGTACTAATGCAATATCAAGCTCTCCCTTAATCATTAATGGAAGAATCTCGTCTGCTGCTGTGTACATATTAAACTCATACTGTCCTGCTGCCTCACCGTTCTCACTCTTCTCCTTAAGCGATAACAATCCCATAGAGGTTGGTCCCTTCATAGAACCGATTCGAATCAGTGTGTCCTGTACATTAGCGTCCTGCTTACCGCAACCAGCCAGTACGCCTGCTGCCATCACGAATGTTAATACCATCGTGAGGATTCGTGTGCTGATACGCACGCGCTTTGTGTTCCTGTTAACCTGTGTCTTACTTGTCTTTTTCATGTTACTTCCTTTCTCCTCAGAACCTGTTGTCATATCAGGCTCTTTGTCATCAGATAAAAATATTGCGATTCCAATCAGCCGTAAAATACTGTCTGCACCTTCCCGCTTTTCGGTTTCGAAACCCATTATATAAGGGGTTTACCATAATGTCAACAAAGGGATGCCCATTATAAGCATCCCCATTGTTTTATGATTAACTATTCAGTTTTCGCTATTTCGATGAAATTTATTTCGATGAAGTTTTACTTCGATGAAATTTATTTCATTGATTCCTCATAGCTCTTAATCATACGACGAACCATCTCGCCGCCAATGCTTCCTGCTTCCTTAGAAGTTAAGTCACCATTGTAACCTTCCTTTAAGTTAACGCCTAACTCAGAAGCAACCTCTGTCTTAAATCTGTCCATTGCTGCCTTTGCCTCTGGTACTTCCATACTATTAGATTTGTTGTTTGAACTCATAATTAATTACCTCCGTAAATACTATTTTTGTTTTCACATCTATTTTCAAAGATAAGCTCATCACTTATCTTACTCATAGTATGAACGGCTGTAATTAAAATATAAGTGGAAATTTTTTCTACAATTATTTTAGAGCCAATGTACTGGCTTATTATCTCTGACAAAATTGCGATATATCTTTAAAAGTACCTGAACAATATCAGGGTCAAAGGCTTTTCCTGACTCCGCCTCCATAATCTTAAGGCAGTCCTCAATCGTACCAGACTGCTTATAGATTCTTTCTCCATTTAACGCATCAAAAACATCTACAACATGCACGATTCTTGCCGGCAGGGGAATCTCTTCTCCCTTTAATCCCTTCGGATAACCTGTTCCATCCCAGTTTTCATGATGATAGTACGCAATATCCACCGCCATATTGATAAAATCATTTTTCTCTTTTCCTTCATATATATCAAGTAAAGTCTCCGCACCAACCTGCGCATGTGTTTTCATGACTGTAATCTCTTCTGGTGTCAGCGAACCTTTTTTTAATAAAATTGCATCAGGAATCTTTATCTTTCCAATGTCATGCAGATATGCAGACGACTCTATCGTGTCAATAAAATTATCCGTTATCCTGTCTTCGTACAATGGATGAAACTGCAACCCCTGCGCCAGAACCTTACTATTATAGGAGATATTCAGATAATGTCTGCCCGACACGCTTTCTCTGCTTTCCACCAGTTTCGCCATCGCGGACATAATATTTTTCTGTTCTGCATGAAGCTTTTCTATCTGATTGGCAACCACCTGATTCAGGCGTTTATTATTCTCTGCCAGCTCTACCTGCATCTGATACATCTTCAAATGTGTATTAATACGCATCTGTACCTCTGCTGGCTCAAAGGGCTTTGGAATATAATCAACTGCGCCAAGCGCAAAACCCTTCTCCAAATCAGACATGGAGTCCATCGCCGAAATAAAGATAACAGGAATATGTCTTGTATGTGGATTTTTCTTCAGCATCGCACAAAAAGCATAGCCATCTATTTCAGGCATGGAAATATCAGACAAAATCAGCTGTGGCAGTTCCTCCAAGTCTTCAATCAGCGCAACCGCTTCCTTTACGCTCAATGCAGTAATCGTCTCATGCCCCATTGACTTTATGATTTCTTCCAATATATCAAGATTAATATCTACATCATCAACGATTAAGATTTTTACTTTATGCTTGACATTCATGCCGCTCCTCCATTTACACCACCTGATTAGGCTTTGCATCAGGATTTATCTGATACCACTCCTGCGTCATCAGGTTCTTCACTGCATCCGCCTCTGTTCTAAACTTTTCATAATCAGCCTTTCTGACTGCCATTGCCATCTTAAAGGTCTGTCGTCTAAGCTCATCCGAACCACCTGAAAGCAGCTGCTTTAAAACATCCATTGATGCCTCTGCCTTCTGCCAGCACTGCATATCCATTGCAATATTGACCTTTTCGAAATTTCTTCGAATTTCAAATTCATTCAATGCAGTTCCAAATACATACTCAGGCATCTGCTCTGCCTGTTTCTCTTTTCTAATCTCAGGATTTTTCCAAACAATATTTGCCTGTACCTCTTCCTGTTCTGTTTCCTCTTCCTCTATTTTCAAACGAATTGTGAATGAAAATGTAGAACCTTTGCCTTTTTCACCCTCTACCCAAATATTACCGTTCATAAGCTGAACCAAATCCTTTGTAATGGAAAGTCCAAGTCCCGTGCCGCCAAAGCGTCTAGTAATAGAGGCATCTGCCTGTGTAAAGCTATTGAATATCTTATCCTTATCCTCTGCCGACAATCCGATACCTGTATCAGCTACCACAAAGAAAAGCTCAACCTCTCCATCCAGCTGCGCATTTTTTACTATCTCAATTCCAATATGCCCCTGCTCCGTAAACTTTACGGCATTGGAAACCAAATTATTTAATACCTGTGTGATACGCAGTGAATCTCCGACTACATGGTCTGGCACATTAGGAGCTATATTCATAGAAAACTTTAAGCCTTTTCCTGCCGCCAGCGTTGTAAACAGAGCCTGCTGCTGCTCCATTAGCATACGGAACGAAAAAGGAGCTTCCTCAATCTGAAATTTTCCTGACTCCAGCTTGGAAAAATCCAAAATATTATTAATAATACCTTCCATCGTGATACAACAGTTATGAATTAATTTCAGATAACCAAGCTTCTGAATGTCTCTTTCATCTTCCATTAACAGGTCCGCATGACCTTTGATTCCATTCACGGGGGTTCGAAGCTCATGTGTTACATTAGCTACAAATTCATCCCTTGCCTTCATAGAATCCTTTGCCATCTGCATAATCTCTTTATTTTTTTGCAGACTATCCTTATATAAGGTTACATCCAGCGCTATGCAAAGGTATGCCTCCTGCTCCTCGTCCGAAACAGAAATCACATTTAATTCCACAGGAAAACAGGTCTTATTCTTACGATATAAGACCGTTTCCACAAACTTTTCCTTTTCATATTCTTCTGCAAGACAAACCTTGCCATCTTTTGTACAGAAAACATCGCTGAAATGCTCACCAACATAAGTGCCTCTTAAATCATCCGCTTCATAGCCAGTCAGCCTAAGCATACTGTCATTTGCATAGTTAATACAGCCCTTTTCATCGAATCTTATAATCAGCTCGCGGCAATTTCCTAAAATATAGCATAACATCTCTTCATTATGATTATTCACAGCTTACTCCTCGTCTTCATCCTCTGTCTTATCAACAAAGTTTAACGCATCATCACTTAATAGCTTTACAGGGTCAAGCAATAGCTTTAAGCCATCCTCCATCTGACTGATTCCATGAATAAATTTGTCCTGAAGACCTCCATGTACTTTATTAGGCGGTGGCAAAATCTCATCCTCTTCAATCGACACAACCTCTGCAATATTTTCAATAATAAGCCCAACCTCTATGCCCTTTACTTCGATTACAATAATGCAGGTTCTGTCTGTATATTCAAAAGGCTCCATTCCAAAACGGTCTGCAACATCGATAACAGGAATGATTTTTCCTCTCAAATTCACCAGACCTTTGATATAATGCTCCACTTCAGGTATCGGTGCTATCGTCTGCATCTGAATAATTTCATTTACAAATTTTAACGCTATACCATATACATTCTTACCCACACGAAACGTCATATATTTCCCCTGTCTGACGTCACCCAGTTCTTCATCTTCGCTGTTTTCTACTACAACTTCTTCCAATAATTCTTCCATTGTGCTCCACCTTTCTACACATTTCCCAAGGACTTTCTATTTTGAAAATCCTTTATTAGATTAATCCCAGCATCTCCAATGTACTTCTTAGCTTCACCATATCAATCGGCTTTGCACAATATACCGTACAGCCAAGTTCAAATGCTTTTTTGACATTCTTTTCCTCATTTAAAGCTGTTGTCATGATAATCTTTGCCGTTTTCTCCTCTGGGATTTTCTTTTCACGCTCTATATCACGAATATTTTTTAACGCCTGATATCCATCCAGAACAGGCATCATAACATCAAGGCACACCAAATCATAAGGAGCATCCTCTTCAAGAGCCATCAAATAAGCATCAATTGCCTCCATACCATCTACAGTAACATCACATTCACCGTATTCTGATAAGAATTTTAATAACACCTTTCTACTTGTAAAATCATCCTCTGCGATTAATATTCTCATACCCATTCCTTCCTTTCTAATTCCCTTCTATTTCAAATCTAAAAAATAATGAATCTTATGTGCGATTTGGCTTAGCGGAGCCTGTCTTGTTACCGCACCTATATCAAAAGCCGCCTTTGGCATTCCATAAACTACACAGCTTTGTTCATCCTGACCTATTGTCATCGCTCCTGCTTTGCGCATTGTTAGCAATCCATCTGCACCATCTCTACCCATACCTGTCAGAATGACTCCAAGCGAATCCTTTCCTGCCGCTCTTGCAACCGAATCAAAGAGTACATCTACAGATGGACAATGACCGCTTACCTTAGGTCCCATTCGGCATTCCACCTGATAAATGCCGTTTACTTTAATCACTCTCATATGCTTATCGCCTGCGGGTGCTAACAGTGCCTGACCGTCTCTTACAACATCTCCTGATTTGGCTTCCTTTACCATAACATCGCACTCGTCATTGAGCCTTTGTGCATATAGATTCGTGAACCCCTCTGGCATATGTATCACAGCTACCACACCTGGAACATTAGGCTTTAAGTGACGCACCACCTGTTCAATCGCATCGGTTCCTCCTGTTGATGCACCAATTGCAATTACAAAATCACTGGGCTTTCCCTGCTTTCTATTTGCTTCCTCCGCATTATCTCCCTTCCACTGCGGATATACTGCGCGAATCAGTCGTTCTCCAAGCATTTCATAGGCTAATACCGTATAAGGATTCATATGCTCCTCATTAAAACCAATAAAATCTGCTGCTCCCGCATCATATGCGTCTTCCTCTAAGCCAGCTGCTGCAAGCACAACTGTTGGCATAGGATACTGCGGCATCAGCTTTCTTAGAAAGGTAATCCCATCCATTCTTGGAAGACTGTTACACAATAGCATTACATCAGGCTCATACTCTATGATTGCATCTCTTGCTGCATAAGCGTCCTGTGTCTGCGCCACCAGCATCAGTCTTCGGTCCTCTGTTACAATCTTTTTAAGGGCTGAGGACAACTCATAATTGCCTGACACTAGCAATACCTTAACTCGTCTCATAAGCTTCCTCTCACTTCCTACTTCCTATATATAGAAGGCTGAATATAGCGAAATCTGCTCTTTCCCTGTCCAATGGACTCTGTAGAGCCTATAAACAAATAGCCTCCTGGTACCATCGCATCATAAATCTGGTCCAACAGCTTCGCCTTCGTCTCCTCCTCGAAATAAATCATGACATTTCGTAAAAACACTACATGTAACGGTTTCTTGAAGGGTAATACATTCATCAGATTAAACTGTCTGAAGATTACCTGTTCCTTTAGTTCGTCCGTTACTCTATATTGACCATCACTCGTCTCTTTAAAAAATCTTCGCACATATTGCTTTGGCAGCTGCTCCACCGACTCCTTGGAATAAACACCCTTAACCGCCTTCTCCAATACATGTGTATCAATATCCGTCGCCAGAATCTTAGTATCCCAGTTAGAATAATCAAGCCCCAGATAATCCATACACAGCATTGCCAATGTATACGGCTCTTCTCCTGTGGAAGAGGCAGCGCACCATATTCGCCAATCTCTACTCTTCGCTTCACGCGTCTTGAGCTTTGGCAATACAACCTGTTTGAAGTAGAGAAATTGTTCGTATTCACGCCAAAAATAGGTATGATTTGTAGTCAACGCATTTACAAGATACTGCGCTTCCTGTCCCGCTGGGAACTTCTCCACAATATCCATAAATTCCGAATACGACTGATAACCCTTACGAATCATGTAGTTATCCAGTCTTCCACTAACCAGTACCCTTTTCTCCTGCAGGTTAATCCCTGCCTTTTTCTTCATATATAGAACTATTCTCTGAAACTCTTCATTGGTTATCATCTTTTGAACCTTCTTTTTGAGTTTTCTGTATATTTACCACAATTTTACTATCTTATTAAACAATTATAGCACCATACCCTGTCATTGTCAAAATACCATTCAGGGTTGGTGCTATATTATTCATCATTACATCTCTATCTGTTTTCTACGAAGCTTTTGTTCCTACTTGTAATATACAACCTGCTTTCCAAGCTTCTGCTCTTCTTCCCTACCAAGTAATACTTCTACAATCTTTAAGCCAAATGCCATAGCTGTTCCCATGCCTCGGCTCATAATCATGTTATCTGACTGTACTACATCGTCAAAGCATACTTCGGCACCAATAAGTTCCTCTTCCATTCCTGGGAAGATACAAGCTTTCTTGCCCTTTAAAAGTCCCATATGTCCGAAAATCATCGGAGCCGCGCAGATTGCTGCAATATATTTTCCATTATCATGGAAGCTCTTTACCTGCTCCATCAGCTTCTCACATTTCTCAAGATTCTTTGTACCAGGTCCGCCAGGACATACAATCATATCCAAGCTGTCAAAGTCAATATCATCTATGGTTGCGTCCATCTCTACACTGATATTATGAGAGCCTGTCACTTTACTTTTGCCCTCTACAGACGCCATTGTAATCTCAATTCCTGCTCGTCTTAACAAATCTACTACTGTTAATGCCTCTATCTCCTCAAATCTGTCTACAAAAAATATACCTACCTTTTTCATGTAAATCCTTCCTTTCGTTGATGTTGATATTCTATGATATGTAACCTGTTTTTGCTTGGAAAGTTTTACATATGTGCGCTTTTGCGTTTTCTGCTTTCAGTTACTTTCATGGCAGAATCCTGCATTTTCTCGCTATCGGGGGTACTACAAGGATTTTTTTGCTCCTGTACCCCGATTTTCTCATTTTCAGGGGTACTGGATAAAATTTTTTCTCCCTGTACCCCGCGCAAGCTCAAAATCGCCAAAAATCTCTCTAAATTTCATCTTCTCGGGGTACCACAGAAAATTTTTCGTCTCTGTACCCCGAAAGCTATATAGCATTCTTCTTCCAGTTAAACGCAACCACATTCATATGCATAATCCAAAGTCTATATTCTTTATCATATTATCTCAAACCTATATTTTCAAGCAGATTTATGCTAAACAGAATTTTTTCGGTTTATTCAAATCTAATCTTCCCGAAATGCTGCAGCTCTGTTAGTATAAATATAGATACACTTTTATCGTGTCTAGCACAAAACAACTGAATTTCAAATTGAGATTGCGGAGGGATAACTATGAATGATTTATTAGAATATTTAATGCAAAAAATCACTAACAAAACACCCTTAGAGAATATCGTTGATATATTCGAGCAAATGTGTCAGATACCAATTGAAGACGACATGATATTATTTGAAACAGGAACATTTTCTTTTACTGGAGAACCATTGTTTTATTTCTCATTGGTAAGACAATTTCCGAACGAAGACGAGGAATATTATCAGCTTCATGTAGATGTTTTATACAAACCAACTCACAAAAACGAACAGTTCGAAGCGGCAGTATGGAACGAAGATTTAAGCGAAAATATCTTTGATTATATTCGAAAGTCTGAAGTTTTTGCGAATACAAGAAATGACGATTATGTCAAAATAGATATTTATATGGATGAAACGTAAGTAAGAATTTGAATATTATTGTTGAAACATATAAAGGCTTATAGCTACTGAAAATATCCTAAAAAGAAAGGAAGCAAATATGGAAATTGAACGTAAATATACATTAAAAAAGCTCCCTGAAAATCTTGAGAGCTATCCTTGCCGCATCATAGAGCAGGCTTATCTGAATGTGAATCCTGTCATGCGTGTACGCAGAGATAATGATGACTATTATCTGACCTACAAAGGTTCAGGTATGATGGCCAGAGAGGAATATAACCTTCCATTAAATAAGGAAAGCTATGAACATCTCTTAGAAAAAGCAGACGGAAATATCATCTCTAAGAAAAGATATGTTCTGCCAATTGAAAACCCTAAATTCAAGGATGACTTTGTTCCTATGGACACTCCTGAGCTTATTATTGAGCTTGATGTGTTTGCCGCACCTTTTGCTCCATTGATTATGGCAGAGGTAGAGTTTCCTAGTATCGAGATGGCAAATGCCTTCATCGCACCTGATTGGTTCGATGAGGATGTCACACTTAATCCCGAGTATCACAACTCTGCGATGAGTCAGCGAAAAATATAAAACTAAAAATGCCTACTGAGAATTACTCTCAGATAGGCATTTATCTTTTTTACCCAACAATCCTTGCTCCAAATGGCATTAATGCAAGCTTGGCAATCTTGAACTGCTGTAATCCAAACGGAATTCCGATAATTGTTACACACAGTATGCATCCCATAACCGCATGTTCAATTGCCAGTGGCAAGCCTGATAACACAAGCCATAATATATTTACAATCAACGAGCCTGCACCGCCACCGTACTCTACCTCTTTTCCAAAAGGGAAGAATGAGAGTCCCGCAAATTTAAAGCATTGTACACCAATTGGAATACCTACAATTGTAATGCACCATAAACAACCAACCAAGCACCAGCTCAGCCCGCTAATCAATCCACCGAATATAAACCATAATACATTACCTAAACATCCCATGCTTCCTTATCCTCCCTTTCTCGCTAGTAAAAACTAATTCTTATAGCTGCACAGGTTTTTTACACCCTCACCTTAAAGTCTTCATATCCAAAGTGCTTCACTACCTGCCAATTACCATCCTCATGCAAAGCAATAATATCAGGTAATGGCATACCATTAAAGGTGTTGTTCTTCACCATGGAGTAAATCGCCATGTCTCCAAATACCAGTCTGTCTCCTACCTGCAATGGCTTATCAAAGGAATAATCTCCGATAATATCTCCTGCAAGACAGGTTGGTCCGCCCAGACGATAGGTGTATGCCTTCTCACCAGCCTCGCCTGAATCGCATAACGGCGGACGATACGGCATCTCGATAACATCAGGCATATGGCAAGCCGCGGAGGTATCCAATATTGCCACCTGCATACCATTATCAATGATTTCCAGCACTTCTGTTACCAGAAAGCCCGCATTCAAGGCAATGGCTTCTCCTGGCTCTAAATAAACCTGCAAATCATATTTTTCCTGCACGTACTTAATGATTTCAATCAGTTTATCCACATCGTAATCGTCTCTTGTGATATGATGTCCACCGCCAAAGTTCAGCCACTTCATCTGATACAAATATTTGCCAAACTTTTCCTCAACTGCTGCCAGTGTCTGCTCCAGTGCATCCACATTCTGCTCACATAAACAGTGAAAATGAAGTCCTGTGATTCCTTCAAGCTCCTGCGGCTCAAAGTTTGCCAATGTTACTCCCAATCGTGAGCCTACTGAACAAGGGTCATATATAGAATGCTCCTGTGTAGAACACTCAGGATTAATACGGATTCCACACTCTACTCCTGCTGCCAGCGCCTGCGCCTTATATTTCCTCCATTGTGCAAAGGAATTGAATACAATATGGTCACAGATTTCCAAAAGCTCTGACATATCCTTCTCTGGAAATGCAGGTGAAAACACATGATTCTCACATTTCTTTTTCGAACCTGTAATATCCACAATTTCCTTAGAGCAAAGCTCCTCGTAGGCAAGCTTTGCCTCGTACAAGCCGCTGGCTGTCATACCATTTAAGTACTTTCCTATCAACGGATAGTAATGATACATAGAGAATGCCTTTTGAGCCAACAATATCTTACAGCCCGTTTCATCACATACATGCCTTAAAATCTCTAAATTATGTCGCAACAGACGCTCCTCCACCACATAGCATGGTGTTGGAACATCCTTATTAATACTTGTCTTATTCATAGATTAATCCACCAACACTGGTTCAAAACTCTCCTGCCAAGGAAGTCCCCACTTATTCAGTGCTTCCATATATGGGTCTGGGTCAAACTCCTCTACAGTATATACACCTGGCTTGTTCCATGTACCTGTAAGCAACATCATCGCACCAATCATGGCAGGCACTCCAGTTGTATAAGAGATTGCCTGTGAACCAACCTCCTGATAACACTCCTGATGATCGCATACATTATATAAATAGTAAGTCTTCTCCTTACCATCCTTCTTACCTGTAAAGATACAGCCAATATTTGTCTTACCCTTTGTACGAGGTCCAAGACTTGCAGGGTCAGGCAAAAGTGCCTTTAAAAACTGAATTGGAACAATCTCCTTACCTTCATAGTTAATTGGTGTAGTTGAAAGCATTCCAACATTCTCAAGACAATTCATATGAGTGAGATAGCTCTGTCCAAAGGTCATAAAGAAACGGATTCTCTTTACGCCAGGAATATTCTTTGCCAATGACTCAATCTCCTCATGATGTAATAAATACATATCCTTCATACCAACCTGGTCGAAGTTATACTCACGCTTAATGCTCATAGCAGGAATCTCTACCCAGTGACCATTCTCCCAGTAGCTACCAGGAGCTGATACCTCACGAAGATTAATCTCTGGATTGAAATTTGTCGCAAATGGATAACCATGGTCGCCACCGTTGCAATCCAAGATATCAATGGTATCAATCTCATCAAACTCATGCTTTAACGCATATGCACAATATGCCTGTGTTACACCTGGGTCAAAGCCTGAACCAAGAAGCGCTGTTAAGCCAGCCTCCTCAAACTTCTTCTTATATGCCCACTGCCAAGAATAATCAAAGTAAGCTGAAAAGCCCTCTTCCTTGCAACGCTTCTCATAAATTGCCTTCCACTCAGGGTCATCTAAGTTCTCAGGCTCATAATTTGCTGTATCCATATAGTTAACACTGCACTCTAAGCAGGCATCCATAATAGTCAAATCCTGATAAGGAAGTGCAATGTTCATAACCAAATCTGGCTTGAAGCTGTTAATCAATGCCACAAGCTCATCCTTATTATCCGCATCCACCTGTGCTGTATGAATGATTGTCTTTCCACCGTCAAGCTTTGCCTTCAATGCATCACACTTTGACTTTGTACGGCTTGCAATCATAATCTCCTCAAATACTTCACTGTTCTGGCAGCACTTATGAATTGCAACACTTGCTACACCGCCACATCCGATAATCAACGCTTTTCCCATAGTTCCTCTATCCTTTCTATAATCAAAATCTCTATCTAATATGCTTCTCTTCAAGCTTCAACAAAAGCTCTCTTAACACCTTTAATGCTACTGCTGTCGATGCACCGCTGGCATCTAATAATGGCGACAGCTCGTTAATATCACATCCAACAATATCAAGCTCGCCTACCTTCAAAATGGCATCCAATAACTGTAAAAAGCTTACACCGCCTGCCTCAGGAGTACCTGTTCCAGGGAATACCGAAGGGTCCAATACATCCAAATCCAAGGTAAAATACACAGGCTTACCCTTTAGCTTCTCAATCACCTCTTCCAAGCCCTCGAAGCTAAACTTATGAGTCTCTACATGCTCCTTACCCCATGCAAACTCGGCTCTTTCACCACTACGGATACCAAACTGATAAATCTTACCATCGCCTACAATATCCCATACTCTGTGTAGTACTGTTGCATGGGACAATGTTGCCCCTAAATAATCCTCTCGTAAATCCGCATGAGCATCAAAATGAATCACATGCAAATCAGGATACTTTTTTGCAACACTTCGTACCGCACCAAGTGTTACCAGATGCTCTCCACCTATCATCAGTGGCAGTTTGCCGCCATCCAATATCTTATCCGTATACTCTTGTATAGCATCCAAAGCCTTTCCCGTATCACCAAAGCAAAGCTCCAAGTCACCACCATCAAAAACTGCCGCATCCTCTAAATCCAAATCCTGATATGGACTATAGGTCTCTAAGCCATAAGACTCTGCACGCATGGTCTTGCTGGCAAAGCGTGTACCTGGTCTGTATGATGTTGTCGAATCAAAGGGTGCGCCAAACACCACGATTCTTGCCTCATCAAATTCTTTATCGCAGCCTAAAAAGGTCTCTATATTTCTATTCAACATGCTCTAACATCTCCTCCACATAATTTGGTAATGCAAAAGCCCCTGCATGAAGCTGTTCGTTATAATATTTTGTCTTCAAGCCGTATGCCTTCCACGCCTCTACACGCTGGTCTGCAAGTGGATGATACTTCTTAGAAGCAAATCCAAACAGCCAGTGGCCTGACGGATAGGTCGGAATATGTGCCTGATATACCTTGCTAATCGGGAAGGACTCCACAATACGCTTATGCGCTCTTTGCATCGCCACCGCATCAGCAGGATAAAAAGGACTCTCGTGCTGATTCACCATGATACCGTCCTCCTTCAACGCCTTGTAGCAATTTCCGTAGAACTCCTTTGTGAATAAGCCCTCTCCAGGCCCAAAAGGGTCTGTAGAATCCACCAATATCAAATCATAGGTATCCTCAAAGCGTCTGACATATTTCAGACCATCCTCATAAAAGCACTTTACTCTCGCATCGTCAAAACCGCATGCTGTCTGCTGCAAATGCTGCTTACAGGCCTCAACAACCTCTTCGTCTATCTCTACCAAATCAATCTGCTCTATAAACGGATAACGTATCAGCTCTCTTACTGTACCGCCGTCACCACCGCCAATTACCAGTACTCTACGAACATTAGGATGTACTGCCATTGGCACATGAACCATCATCTCATGGTAAATAAATTCATCCTTCTGGGTCAGCATCATATAGCCGTCCAAGGTTAAAAATCTTCCAAACTCCTTGGAATCAAAGATATCTATCCTCTGAAACTCTGACTGGCTGCTGTAAAGCTGCTTATCTACCTTAATCGAAAGCTGCACATTCTCCGTGTGCTTCTCCGTAAACCATAATTCCATTATTCTTCAACTCCTTTTGCCGAACGAATTCCCTTCATTACGTTCAAATGATTGATTTCCATATCCTCAGGGCCTGTCATGGAACAGCCCTTCTCCTTGGCATATACGATATAGTCCAGTATCTCCTGCGTAATCAGCTCGCCAGGCGCAAGAATCGGAATTCCTGGCGGATAACACATCACAAACTCCGCACAAATCATATCCTTACACTGTGCAAGCGGCAGTGACTCCTTCTCTGAATAAAAAGCCTCCTGCGGCGAATAGATTACCTTCGGGTTAATATACTCTGCCGTCATCTGTCCTGCTCTGTCACGCTTATGAAGTCTTCGAATCTCAGAAAGCGCCCCGACCAGTCGTTCAATATCTCTTGGTCTGTCACCTACCGATACATAAGCCAATATATTTCCAATATCTCCAAACTCTGTCTGAATATCATATTCATCTCGGAGCAAATCATAAACCTCGATTCCCGCAAGTCCAACATTTAAGGTGTTTACAGACAGCTTTGTCATATCAAAATCATAGATGGAATCACCATTTACAAGCTCTTTGGAATAGGCATAATAATCACCAATCTTATTAATCTCTGCTCTGGCATACTCGACCATTTCCTTGACCTTCTCAAAAATCTCCTCACCACGAAGTGCAAGATTTCTTCTGGAAATATCAAGACTGGACATTAACAAATAAGAGCCACTGGTAGTCTGCGTCAGATTGATGACCTGTCTAATATGTCCTTCACTCATGGAAGGTCCTGCCAGCAAAAATGACGACTGTGTCAGAGAACCGCCAGACTTATGCATACTTACCGATGCCATGTCCGCGCCCGCCTCCATGGCAGTCATTGGAAGTCCCTTTCCAAAATAAAAATGCGTTCCATGTGCTTCATCTACCAGCACCTTCATACCGTTAGCATGTGCCAGCTCCGTAATCGCCTTAAGATTAGAACAAATACCGTAGTAGGTCGGATTATTCACAAATACAGCCTTTGCGTCAGGATTCTCTCTAATCGCCTTCTCCACCTCGGAAACTCTCATTCCAAGGGCAATTCCAAGCTCATGATTGGTGTCTGGATTCACATATACAGGAACTGCACCAGACAGTACCATTATATTAATAACACTTCTATGTACATTTCTTGGCAGAATAATTTTCTCACCACGCTTGCAGACAGATAACACCATGCTCTGCACTGCCGATGTAGTTCCACCCACCATAAAAAATGCGTGCGCTGCACCAAACGCCTCTGCTGCCAGCTCCTCCGCTTCCTTTATCACAGACACGGGGTGGCAGAGATTATCCAGCATCTTCATGGAATTAGCATCCACACTAAGACATTTCTCTCCAAGAAAATTGGTTAAATCAGGATTGCCCTTGCCCCTCTTATGTCCAGGAACATCAAAGGGAACAATCCTCATACTTTTTAATTCCTCCAAAGCCTCCATAATCGGGGCTTTTTCCTGATTACTCTTCATCGCTTTACTCCAAACTTAATAAATATTGGTTCCACTGAAAATCTCTATCATTTCCTGACGAAGATTATTACTAATCTGCAATCTGGTTCTTGGTGCAATCTCGTAAATATCTGAGTTAAACAAATAGTTCTGCAAATCAAGCTCCTTAATCAACATCTTTGTGTGGAAAATATTGGACTGATACATATTAATATCTATGGCATCATATTTCTCCAAGGTTGCCTTATCTATGTAATCCTGTATGGAGGTCATCGGATGGTCCATAAAAATCTTCTTGCCCTCAACGTTTCTGGTAAAGCCTCGAACTCGGTAATCCATGGTAATAATATCTGAATCAAAGCTTCCAATCAGGAAATCCAACACACTAAGCGGTGTAATCTCACCACAGGTTGCTACATCAATATCTACACGGAAGGTCGCAATATTGGTCTCAGGATGATACTCAGGATAGGTATGTACAGTAATATGGCTCTTATCCAAATGCGCCACAATCTCATCATTATGATTCGTAAGATTAAGCGTATCCTCATACGCCATGGCTGCACTTGCCGCACTGGTCTGTCCAGTGGGAATCATATTCTCCTCAGCAATCAAAAAGGTTACGCTTGCCCCCTGCGGCTCATAATCCTGCTTGGATACATTCAATACATGGGCGCCTATCATTTCGGTTACATGGAATAATATCTTGGTCAAACGTTCGGAATTATACTGCTCATCAATATACGCAATATAATCCTTCTGCTCTCTGGCACTCTTTGCATAACAAACATCATAGATATTAAAGCTTAATGATTTTGTTAAATTGTTAAAGCCGTATAATTTCAACTTTCCTTCCATTTTCTTGCCCTACCTTCTCTTATTATCTTTTCACATTCACACAGTAACTTTATTAAATTAAAGCATTGTCCTAATATCACATTGTCACTTAGTCGTGTTAGTGCATTAAAGCGTTTTACATAAAATATAAAAGTGGCTACAAAACCCAAAGGGTTCTATCGCCACTTGTCAAATTCACCTTATTCGCCAGCCTATATTGGAAACTATATAACAACAGTTCCTGCCGCCTCTCCCTGCCACATAACAATCTGCTATCGCATAGCATATTACAACACGACATAGTCGAAATACCTAGATGATTAGAGTCTATATAGCAAAAAACTTTACTTTTACTACTCTTATTGATTTTCACAAGTGGGTCGTACACAATCCTGTGTACAATACAGTGTCCTAAGACACCAAACCTGACCATATGGTCATAAATTAAACGTAATCACAGCTATCTGTGACTATGGTTATCAAGTTACCAACTTATAAAATTCGGATGCTCCTACATCCTATCAATAAGGCTCTAACCGCCTTAACATTACTTCCAAGAGTTTCCTCTTAACGGTGTTTATTATATGTTATGTTCACCCATAATGCAATACTTTTTTCACATATTCTAAACAAAAATTTTAATGATACTAAACTTTTGTCATTTAGCCTCCTATTCCATAACCAATATGGGGATACATTCCACTATAAACAGCATCAATCGTAAGTATCAAAACCAATACAACACTGCTTATCACTGCGCTCTTTGACGGTATTCGAGCGTACACCTCGTTATAACACTTCATGAATACGCAATTAAACAGCATACCGCCAATACCAAAGCCAAGGGATGCCGCAAGGCACACTCTTCCATTGATATTGCAAAAATATTCTGTATAATCCCACCAGCGGCACCCCCACATCCATTCCAGATACCAGCTGCTTATATACTCCAATATCGTACAGAACACTAACGCAATCAAAAAAGACGCCAACCACCTTCCACGATACTTCTTCAGCCAAAGGCACATTCCTACGCAGGCAAAGCCATAGATGGGCAGATATGGGCCATGATATACACCCCGATTAATAAATTCTCCCATCCAAAACAGATAAAGTAACACCTCCCATATCCAACCGATAAAGGAGGTGACAAAAAACAATAATATATAATAGTCTATTCCTCTTCTCATAGGAATAGTATTAACGAAAATCTGTTAAAACATTACACATTCAACGCATAATAGAGACCCTTTAAAGCCATAAGCTCCTCATGCGTTCCCTGCTCGGCAATTCCCTTGTCTGCAATATAAAGAATCCTGTCAGCGTTTCGAATGGTCGATAGTCTGTGAGCTACAATAAATGCAGTCTTATCCTTTATGATAACATCCAATGCCTGTTTTATCAGATTCTCTGTCTCTGTATCAATGGAGCTGGTCGCCTCATCCAGAATAATCACGGACGGATTCTTCAAAATAATTCTTGCAAAACTAATCAGCTGCTTCTCACCAGCTGACAAGCCCTCGCCACGTTCATCCAGCATATGCTGATAACCATTGGCAAGTCTGTCAATACAACGGTCTGCATAAATCGCCTTCGCTGCTGCAATGCATTCCTCATCTGTTGCATCGGGGCGGCCATATCTGATATTTTCCATAACCGTTCCCTTGAAAATAAATGGATCCTGCATCAGAACACCTACTTCGCGGCGCAATGATGCAAGTGTCAAATCCCGCACATCCTTATCATCTATCATAACAGAGCCTTCCTGTACATCATAGAATCGGGTCAGCATATTAATTACCGTTGTCTTACCTGCTCCAGTAGGACCGACCAACGCTATAGTCTCACCGTTTCTTACATGCAGATTAAAGTTTTCAAGGATATTCACGCCATCCTCATAGGCAAAGGTCACATTGTTGAAATCAATCTTTCCTTCTACGTCCTTAAGCTCCTGACTTCCCTCATTGTCATGAATTGTCACAGGATAATCAATAGTATCAAATACCTGCTCCAAATTAGAGCTTACCTGCGCCAGATTCTGTATAATAAAAGCAATCTGTGTCAATGGACCGCTAAATTGAGACATATATGCAGTAAATGTAGTCATCAAACCTACATTAATCAGTGGGTCACCATTTAATAGCATGGAAAGAGCAACGCCATACAGACATATGGTTCCTGTATTCCAGAAGAACTCTACAATCGGCGTATTCAACTCGTTTCTAAGATATATCTTCCTCCAATGCTTTAGACTTGCATTATGAACTTCTCTGTAAATCTCCTCATTCAGCTCCGTCCTGTTATAATTCTTAACAATCTTCTCGCCCATAATAGATTCTACTAAAAAAGCTGTTCTGTTAGAAACCTTTGCTCTATGAAGACCAAAGAGCTTCCTAATCGTATATCTCAATACAAATACACAAATCATCATAGGAATTACTGTTGCAAACACCACTAAGGTAAGTGTCGGACTTAAAGTAAGCATCAGCACCGTAACGACAACAATCTTAATAATGTAAATAACCAGCATCATGACAAAGTTTGTAAAGAAATTCGCCAGACCATTTACATACTCCGTAACACGAACTACTATCTTTCCATTTGGTCTGTTATCAAAATAATCAAAGGGCAGCTCCTGCAGCTTATAAAAAATATCCTGACGAAGCTTTGCAATAATGGAATGCCCTGTCTTTCCCATTAGTCTTGAATGTGCAAAGGTGATGCCAATCTCAAGCACCGCAAGCAACACCATGCTAAGCACCATATAAACCAACCCTGCATAATCCTGTTTCGGTATTATCACATCCGTAATACGCTTCAATATCAACGAAGGGATTAACGCCGCAAGAGATGACACTACCATCAGTACGCCCACCAACATAAATACACGCTTATAAGGTAAGACATAACGCAAGGTTCTTCCTAGCTGCCTAATATCAATCTTTCTTTCGATTACCTCATCCTGAAAATATGTATTTCTCTTTGCCATTATATCACCCCACCTTCCTCTGCCAGTGCATCAAAGTCAACCACCTGCTGCCGCTGTGCCTGCTGAATGCGATAAACCTGCGCAAAGTCCCCATTTAACGACATGAGCTGCTCAAAGGTTCCTCTCTCTGTAATCGCACCATCCTTCATATAAATAATCTCGTCACAATCCACAACAGATGACAATCTATGTGCGGTAATGATAACTGTCTTTTCCGAATATTCGCTATATACAGTTTCTAATAGCTTCTTCTCCGTATTCACATTCAATGCGCTGGTGGAATCATCGAACACCAGAACAGGAGCATTCTTAAGTAGTGCCCTCGCTATGGAAACTCTTTGCTTCTGGCCGCCCGAAATACCAAGTCCCCGTTCACCAACTACTGTCTTATATCCATCACTGAGCGCCGTGATAAAATTATGCGCCTGTGCGTCCATTGCCGCCTTCATCACATATTCTTCATCCACCTCAGGGTCTCCATAGGCAATATTGGAATCCACAGTATTGGAAAACAGGAACACATCCTGAAATACATAAGAATACAGGTTCCTAAGATTCTTCAAGCTATAATCCTTAATATCTTTACCATCAATGGTAATTAACCCCTCACTCAAATCATGAATTCGCACAAGGCTCTTTAACAATACACTCTTGCCGCTTCCCGTACCGCCCACAATACCAAGCTTCTTACCATACGGAATATCAATAGATATCTTGTCTAATACCTTCTGCCCGTCAATGGCTACTGACGCATTCTCCAGTCTGATATCAGGGTTTTCTGCTACTATTTCACTTGATGCATTATCAGGAATCCTTGGCTCATATTCCATAAAGCTCTTCATCTTCTGTCCTGCTACTATCTGCTGCTGCATCTGGAACAGCGTATTATTAATCTGTGTAATGTGATCCATAATCTTCATAACATATGCTGAACAGGTTGCAATATAGCCCACCAGCATATTTCCCTGCATTACCAGTACCGCACCAATGGCAATCGTTCCGATATATGCAATCTGCTTAATGGACTGAAATACCACCTCAAATTTAGACGACAGCCAAATCTGATTAATATGCGTATCTCTCACCATATGATTGGTCGCATTGAACTTTTCCCGCTCTATCTCTTCATTAGTAAATGATCTTACAATTCGTACCGCCTCAATATTTTCCTGCACAGTAAGATTCATGCGGCTATCACACTCACGAATCCTTCTAAAATTCTCCTTTGCTTTCTTACGAAAACTTACCAATGCCACAATCAAAAACGGCATCAATGCTATTGGAATCAGTATAAACCAAAGATTAATAGTGGACAGCAGATAGATTGTAATGATTAAAACAAAAACACTATCGCAGATATTCGGAATCATACGGCAGAACATTTCCTTAAACATAATCGTATCATTACCTATAATCTGCAAAAGCTCTCCTGAATTGTACTCAGACACCGTCATGCTGTCTAACTCCATCAGCTTATGAAAGGTCACTACTCTTAAATCGGTCTCCAGATTCAGTCCAAGGTGCTGATTAGTGGTATTCTTGATATAAATCAAAATAATGCGAACCAACACAAAAATACCATAGGTTATCGCCACACTATAGAACAGCTCAAAGGTCTGTACCTGTCCGTATTTTCCTGTCAGCAGAAAGGAAAATACACCACCTGCGCCCTCTTCGACTTTCTCACCCTTAATAATATAATTTAGCAGGATACCTGCAAGCATCGGTATCATTAGGTCAGCAATAATCGCCACAAAGCTGATAAGCTGTGTCAATATCGCCAACGGTATATTACGCTTCCAATACCGAAAGCCAAACTTTAGTGTCTCCATAATCTCCTCCTAATTTTCCCCAGAAAATACATTATAGTATTGTTCTTAACACTCTAATTCGTCCTTGTCAACAGAAAAGTGATTACCTTACGGCAATCACTTTTCATCACATAAATATTTAAGCGGTATCTGATAAACTTCTTCGTAAATCTCCTTCCACACCTCATAATTCATCTGCATCATCATCTCTATATTCTCTGCCTTACTCTTATTCGGGTCAGGATAAATCGGCGTCTCCACATGCACGGTATACGCCTGAACAGGATAACCATCCGCATCCATGACATCCGTATCCTCCATAGTAATAAAGCACGGTAATACGGGAACCTTATTAGATACTGCAAAGTTATAAGCGCCCTTCTTCAATGGCTTTGGCTTTTTATAATTCCACCACATGCTCTGCTCAGGATAGATTAAAATAAAATGTCCCTTCTGCAATATCATATTTATCGCCATCATAAACTTCTTCATCGTAAGCTTATTGGAGCTAAGCGGCAGGGTATTACAATTTCTCATTAGGAATCCATAAAAGCCTGGAAACGCCGTATAATTCGCCTCGCTAATCACACGGAACAGCTTACGTCTTCCCGTATTCGCCTTTTCAAAAGCAAGCTGTGTTGCAAAGCTGTCAAAGGCATTAAAGTGATTACAGGTGATAATTGCGCCGCCCTCTAATTCTACAAAATGCTCCAGCCCTATCATGTCCTTTACTACAAACTGCTTCTTACGAATCAGCACATCTGCAAACCAGTGCGCAATCTTGAAAGCATATCTGGCACGAAGCCTGTTATTCAGATTACGTTTCAGATAATCAATCTCATGAGGCAGCAGCTCTCTTCCTGGCGGGTCATCCTCCACATCCTTATCAAAGATTCCTGCCCTTTCAAGCTTTTCTATTCGTCTTAATACCTCTACACGGGTAAGCTTAGGTGCTTCATTATTTCCAAACATATTATAATAATTGTTACTCTTTTGAATCTCTGCAATCGCAAGATTATACAGATTATCTCCGTATGCCTTATCTCTTGCTTCATCCTCCGCAGTATAATTCTGCAAAACCTCCAGAAGCTCCTCATACGATTGTGTCTGCTTCGCATACTGCCAGAAATACTCACCCAGTCTGCAATTCTTATAATGCCAAGGCTTTGCGGCAAGATTGTAATGTACAAGCTTTGCTTTATCTTCTTCAAACATAAGCTTTCCTGTCATCTGTACATTCCATCTTGGGTCCAGCCAAAGGACACTTCCCTTACAGAGAATATTCAGATAGTCCTGGTCCTGAGCCACTACAAAGGTATAGGTATTTAATAGCTCTATAAATTGCTTCAGCATTCCTTCACGTCTAAACTTATCACAATTAATCAGCACTACACCCGCATTGAAATAAGCACCGCGCGAAATCCCCAAAACCTTTTCTACATAATCGCCATAGATATCTGTCTGCACTACCAGCTGGTCTCTGACTGCACCAATAAAGTTATCTCCTAACGTATACTGATATAGATTTGCAATATTATCACGAATAATTGTGTCACTATCCACATAAACTACCTTACTATACTCTGGAAACATATCTGCAATAAAGAGACGATAATATGTGGTCGATGTATAGTAATCTCTAAGTGCTATCTTCTTGGAAATCTTTTTCATCTCATCTGAAACATCTACAAAAAAGATTTTACAATTGGCAGTTTCCAGCTTCTTAACTCTTATCTGATTTTCCAACGTAATATCCATATGAAGCACATATAATCTATACTCATGCTTCATATCTGTATTCTCTATGATAGACTTCATCGTTACCATCATATACTTAACATACTTATCATCTGCTGCCAGAAAAATGGGAATTATCCTATGATTTTTTCTCAAACTTAGCTTTGCTTTCATGACGATACTTCTCCCTCAAATAAATATATTCATATAACACATCATCAAACTGCTCATAATGAAATACCGAATGTATCTTACTTACATGCCATTGTTTAATATTATCCGTATGTGGATATGGCAAATAAAATAACCTCTTTGAAAAATGCCTAACCACTGTATGGATATGTAAAAACTTCTGGTCATTAAATCTTTGCGGCAGCATCTTCTTGCGCGTTGTACTTCTGTAAATTGCACTTTGGTCGGCAAATAAAAGCTTTTTTGTCTTAATCAGCTTTCTTGCCTTTTCAAACAAGCCCGTCTCCCTTGCCATTTTCATATTAAACAGCAATACACCCGCATTGATGTAATTCGGATGAATCAGATACTTACCGTAATGGTCCCGTGCTGCTGCATACTCATAGCCCGTAATATCCGTATCATATAACAGTTCTATTTCTCTATTAAACATGATATCCACATCAAGATATAAAATCTTATCGGGTATCTCGGAAATCTTGTCTATGAACAATCGAAGCAGTGTATATGGCGAACAATAGCATTGTTCATTCGGGCAATTGCCAAACTCTTCTTCGTAAAGCGTCGTAACATCTATCTTAATAATACGATTTTGAGGATGATACTGTTTTGCTACACTCTCCAGAAATGCAATTTTCTCATCACTAATCGGAATATATTCTGGCTTGATTCGAGATACATCCATAGTCAATACATAAACTGTAAATGCCTCCTGCGCCTTTGTCCGCTTAAACACAGAGAGCAGGCATGTTAATATTCCATCAAATACATTATCATTTCCTGAAAATAAAATATTCATGCTCTACTCCTCTTTTTTCCTATACTGAATCACTTCCACATTGCTATGTTTGGCATATTTCTTCATCGTCTCCAGTACCTGATTGCGCAACTGCTCTCTTTGTCTGCGTATAGGTAAAGTCTTGTCTGCATAAAATGGTCCTTCCACATATGTAACAAGTCTTGGTGTTTTCCCATACTTTCGCCTCTGATAGGTATTCGTAAAGCAATACACTGGCACATCAAACTGCACAGGATAGCGGAAGGAATTATCTTTGAATTCTCTAATCTTTGTGTAATACGGCCATATATGTGCCTCTGGGTAAATTGCAATGCAGCGTTTCTTTTTCACATGATGCTCCAATATCTCACTAAAATTCCTCATTGCATCCTTATCATCGGGCAGTGGAATTGCGCCCAGACTTGGTGTCAGCTTTCCAAGAAACGGCATGGACACATTATCGGGATGCACAATTACATATGCACTATTCGGATAGCAAAGCCTCATTGGCATCATCGCGTCCGCAATTGCATTCGTATGATTTCCATAGAGAAAGAAGCCTGTGCTTTTGGCTTTCTTTAAGCATTCCTTATTTACAATCCTATGATGATATTTCAATTTTAAGAATGTATATGCTATGGGAAATGCAAAGACATCATACAAAACTGACCTTCCAAAGAAACGTCCGATACCACCTCGATAATCATAGCTTCCATCTATCTTTCTTGGCGTGATATTGGAATCTGAAAATTCATCCTCAAGCTCATTCTCGTAGTATATTACTTTTTCCTTACTCACCTTAACTTCACCTCATGGACAAGCCTGCCACAGCATTTATTACTAATTCTTCGTTAACATATTCTCTTTATTATAATGCTATTATTTTACCGCAACACATGTCGCATCTACAACAATCAGTTTAACCAAATGTGTTGCAAATGCGACATTTCGGGTTATAATGTATAATTATATGCAAAGGAGTCTGAAGATATGCCAAATGACAATCAAAGAATAAAATTAACCAAACGACTTTTAAGAGAAGGACTTCTACATTTATTAGAAGGAAAATCTATAGATAAGATTACAGTGAAGGAGCTTTGCGTGGAATCAGGCATCAACCGCGCTACCTTTTATCGTCACTACGACATCCCTAGAGATATTCTGACAGAGATAGAGCATGAATTAAATCATAGTATTCGCTCTCTTTATACCAAGCCTAATAATATGCAGGAATTTCAGCAATATATCGAAAAGGTTTTTATTCATATTTATCATAACGCTGATTTGATTCGTGTTCTGATTCGCAATAAAACCAGTGAGGGGCTTACCCATACTTTCAATGAAATGTATCAAATGTTTCTCGACTTAAAAAAAGACCTTCGAGGCGTTCAAAAGCTTGATGACGAAAGCTATAAGCTGCTTTCCTCTTATTGTATTGGCGGTATCTTTTTTCTTATGTCTGAATGGTTAAATGAAGGCATGAAAAAGACTCCCAAAGAGGTTGCAGAGCTGCTTTTACAACAGTTTGACAAGGATTTTATTTTTTAATATTTTTCCAACGAAAAAACCGCCAGTGCTTTCATCTGATGTGACCCCAAAAAGTTAGACTTTTATTGCGTAACAGATTTTAATGTCTGTTACGCATTTTTTATGCAGCCAAGAGGTTGAGTCTGTATTGCACTGGACTCATCCATCCTAGTTTTTCTTTGATTCGTTGTTCATTGT
>JAFUKJ010000016.1 GCA_017467805.1 Lachnospiraceae bacterium | reverse complement strand
ATTCCAAAAATATCGTACTTACCATTCTCATCCATAAAATCCTGCATTGTATAGTGATATACGTTTTTAATCACTTCCTCAAAGGATTCAAAAAAACTATATAGGATTGCTTTTTTATGTTTCTTTACATTTTTATAGATTATATTAATCTCTTTTTCTTGTATATTCGCCATATATGCCCCTTTACATTTTAGTCTATAAAATTATTTAATCAACTTCATCTAATAAACAATATAGCTTTTATCTATTATATACCTGTGATTCTTTTAGCAGAAAAAAAGTAATAAAACGCTAAATATATTACATAAACGTATTCTAATAAATTTTATATACAAAAAAGCGCCGACCAACGTCGACGCTTCTTCACTCACTCTATAAATTTTTCAGTTCTTCCCGCTTTTCGATTTCCAGCTTCTCGAAGATATTTGATATGTGCTTCTTCACGGTAGCCTCTGATATGACAAACTCTTCTGCGATTTCCCGATTTGAAAAACCTTTACAGATTAGAACTGCAATCTGCGCTTCTCGTTTCGTCAAACCAAGTTCCAGAAAATGCTCATAGTTTGGAGTCCTCACATGTACACTCTCTTCCTGTCCTTCATTCCCCCTTTGTTCAACAAAGAGCATGTGTATCACAAATCCGTATAATACAGGACGAAAACAAAGTGCAATATCAGAAAGCAGATTGTCATAGCCCTTCTCACTGGACATTCTGGCAAATAATAACAGAAAAGCTTGTATATATCCTGCCTCCAGTGCCTTTGAACCCAAGATTAGTATAAACTCTCGCCAACCACTCTTCCTTCGTATATATGGAATCGTTAATATCACAATTCCCACTACAAGCTGAAGAAACACCTGCAAGCTTAATAGTTTCAATAAATCAAATCGCAACACACCAGCAAGTATCACAATATACAGAAGAACCGAAAGTAGAATCTTCCATCTATTTCTCATCTGTAACCTCCACTCGCTACATTACTCATGCATCATATCCTGAAGCTTAATCTTCAAACGTGATTCTAGCGGTAATAGAATAATTACGAATCCCATCGCATACACAAAACCCATAATTGCTACTGCGCAGTTGGGGGCTAACAGCACCTGCTCTTCACATCCCATCAATACCATTACCAAAGAGAACAATGCAGTAAATGCACCTGCTGCTATCAAAGTTCTGCGCAATAAACAGACTGCCTCAATTCCACGCTTCAATTCCCTATATGTAAGCTCAATATTTTTCTTTGTTGCAATGCGGAAAGCATTATTTAAATCCTTAAGTAATCCCGCACTCAGCATAATCGGAATCGTAATCAATAATATAAGCAATAAACTCACTGGATCAATAAACCATATTACCGAACCAATTCCCCAATCTGTCAACATCATCATTAATACACTAACAATAATTACTGTGATAATTGAAATAATATACATATCTTTGACCTCCTCTGTTTTCCATTGGCACTGTACAATGCTTTGTAATTACAAGCAAAATATAGCATACGCATCCCTTATTTCCCATACTACTTTGGGTTGTATTTTAGTTGTATTCTCGTAATTTACAGGAAAACCTCAAACAAACAAGCAAACTTGTTCATTTGAGGTCTTACTCTATCTAACCTATATTACTAAAACAAATAAATCGCTGCTGTCAGTGGTGGCAGTGCAAACTCAACATACTGCTTGCGTCTGTCACAATCACCCTTCTTAGGCTTAAGCTCTGCTGGAAGCTCATGACCATTACCACCAAATCTTTCTTCGTCAGAGTTCAGCAACAGCTTCATCTTCTTATTCATCGGAACACCAACTCTGTACTTTGGATACTCTACAGGGGTCATGTTCAGTACAAACAGCATATGCTGCTTGCCATTTGCCGTTCTGCGCACAAAGCTATAGATGCTTCGCTCCTTGTCATCCGCATTCATCCACTCAAAGCCAGCCCAGTCATTATCAATCTCATTCAGACATGGATACTTTCTATATAGCTTCAACAGCTCACTCATATAATCATGCATTCCCTTATTAAATGGCTCCGCCAGTAAAAACCAGTCAAGTTCTCTTGCCTCACTCCACTCACGCTCCTGACCAAAGTCCTGACCCATAAAGAGAAGCTTCTTGCCCTCATGACCAAACATAAAGGTATAACCAACTCGCAGGTTTGCATATTTATCAATCTGATAACCTGGCATCTTATTCACCATAGAGCACTTCAAATGCACTACCTCATCATGAGATAACGGCATAATATAATTCTCACTGCTGTTATAGCTCATAGCAAAGGTCATTTTATAATGATTATCCTTTCTGAAATAAGGGTCCAGCTTCATATATTCACAGAAATCATGCATCCAGCCCATATTCCACTTGAAGGAGAATCCAAGTCCGCCATCCTCAGGACTGGCAGTTACCTTTGGCCATGCTGTAGACTCCTCCGCAATCGTCATAACACCTGGATATTTGCCTCTCACCAAAGAATTCAGATGCTTGAAAAACTCTATCGCTTCCAGATTCTCATTTCCGCCGTATTTATTCGCTACCCATTCGCCATCCTTCTTACCATAGTCAAGATAGAGCATAGACGCTACCGCATCTACACGAAGTCCATCAATATGGTACTCTTCTATCCAGAACAGTGCATTGGCAATAAGGAAATTGCGAATCTCATTCTTACTGTAATTAAATATCTTTGTACCCCAGTCAGGATGCTCACCCAATCTCTTATCAGGATGCTCATATAAACAGGTACCATCAAACTCAGCTAAGCCATGCGCATCTCTTGGAAAATGAGCAGGTACCCAGTCCAAAATAACGCCAATCTTATTCTTATGGAATAAATCTATCATATATCGAAAATCATCAGGGGTTCCATAACGTGAAGTCGGTGCATAATAGCCCGTTACCTGATATCCCCATGAACCATCAAAAGGATACTCTGCAATACCCATAAGCTCCACATGTGTATAAGGCATATCCTTAAGGTACTCTATCATCCTGTCCGCAAACTGGCGATATGTATAGAAACCATCCTCTGTTCCATCAGGATGCTTCATCCATGAACCAATATGACACTCATAAATTGCCATCGGCTCCTTATTCATGTCCTTCTCTTCTCTTGCCTTCAGCCATGCGGCATCAGACCACTTAAAATGATTCAGGTCATAGATTCTTGAAGCCGTACCTGGTCGCATCTCCGCATAGTTTGCATATGGGTCCGCTTTATACAGCTTTGTACCATCTGCCAGTACCAATAAATACTTATAAAGCTGCATCTCCTTAGCATCCTCAATAAAGGTCGTGTAAATACCGCCTTCTCCAATTCTCTCCATTGGATTGGCATACTCATTCCAACCATTAAATTCTCCAATGACATAAACCTGCGCAGCATTTGGCGCCCACACTGCAAAAAATACACCCTGTCTGTCCCCATCGCTGCAAGGATGTGCGCCAAGCTTCTTATAAATCTCATAATGAGTTCCCTGACCAAATATATACTGGTCATCCTTTGAAATCTGAATCATAACCTTACCCCTTTATTACTTTAATATTGCCTTACAAAAATATTATACTATAAATAAGTATAATTTTGTGTGTGCAAGTGCAAAAATAGGCGGTATAAATATACCGCCTACTATTTGTTTATCAATTTACATGAAATCTCTTTCTTTTAACACTATCATGTCCTCTTCATCATATCGCTTTGAAAGAAGAATATCAACAAAATTCTTTAAGCGGAATTTTTTGGATTTCCAAATCGCTTCATCAACAATATCTCTTACCTCATCCTTCGTAACAATATGATTACCAGTCTGGATATTTGAAATTCTTGTATAAAGTGCTAAAGTCGCTAGCTCATCAATAGAATATTCCAATGCTAAAGCATACTTCTTCGCATATGCAACCAATGCGTTATTATCCATCTCCGCAAGGTCAATACGAATATTGAAATAATCTGCTACCATCGCCTGCTTCTCTAAAAGCTTCGTAATCTCTTTTCTGGTATCCTCCATAAGAATCAAGACACCAAGATTATCCTGATTCAAAAGACTTGTCATCTCATACAAAGTATCCTCTGTTAAGCCATTTGCCTGCTCAATAATAAGTGCGCCATTGTTCAGCTTATCAAATACTTCCTTCAAGTCCTTCTCATTCAGCTTATCTCCGCTAATCTTTGCAACCTTACCCGAAAAATTACCATCCATCGCCTGGAATTCACGAATCAGATTCTTTGCAAGACGAACTGTTCCAAGTCCAGGTTCTCCTGTAATTAATACATTACCTGTATATGCCGCAAGACTCATCTTATCTAATGCAAATAAAATCTGCTTCTTAATTTTCTTAGTAACTGCAAAATTCTCGAAAAGCTCTTGTTCCTCTGATGTAAAATCTCTAAGCTCCTGTCTTTCAACTCCTGTAGTCTCTTTCTCAGTTGCTTCTATTATTTTGTCTGGGAGACTGCTGATTTCAGCAGTGTTCAACATGATATCCTGTGTTTTTAAGATGTCCTCTTCTGTAACGAGTTCTTCCTGTTCAAGAACTTCCTCTTGAGCTTCTTCTTGCTCAAGAATTTCTTCAACCACATTCTCTGTTATCTCTTCCATCTCATCCACCGAATCTGACATATTCCAATCGTCAGATACTCTTTGCACTATTTCCGCCCCCTCATCAGTAATAGCTGTATCCTCAGAAACATCAGCCATAACAGCTACTGCTTCTTCCATCTCTGAAGCTTCAATATCATCTATCTCTTCTTCAGCTTCATGGATATATTCCACTACCTCTTCCTCTTGTGTCTCTTTTACAAGCGTTTCTTCTACACTAACTTCCTCTTCAACAGTCTCTTCAGAAGCTGTCTCTTCGATAACAGCCTCTTCTTCAACAAGCTCGGCAATCTCTTCAAACTCTGACTCCTCAGCCGACTCAACAATCTCTTCCTGTTCAATTTCCTCAGTAAAGTCTGCTATTTCTTCAAGCTCTTCTACCTCGCCTAAGTCCTCCGTCATATTTGCCCATGGACCACTTTTAATCGACTGGTCGAAATCTATAAATATAGAACCTGTCTGTTGTAATACCCTCTGTCTTGTCTCATTCTCGTATCTTTCGGCACTTTCTCTTTTCAGACGCTCCCACTCAGATATTACCGCTTCAATATCCATCTGCCCCGTAAGCGGTCTGACATAATTATGTACCTCAGGTACAGCTTCCTCATTCTGTATATACTGTACAGCTGCATCCTCGCAGCCTTCTAATGTAATCTGTGTCGTATTACCTGTATGCGCATAAGCCATACTGGACCTAAACTCAACTTTGGGAGCCTCTGCATAAACACTCTCACCAGACTCCTCGTAATGCGCCTGCTCCTCAATAACAGCTTCCTCTGATATCTCTCGGACATCTTCAATCGCTGTATCCTGCATAAAAACAGTAGAATTGTCAGGAACAAACACCTTCTTCACTGCACCTACAGATACGTCAGGCATCTGTTCTGTAACGCCTTCCACCATCTCTGAAATATCATGTCTTGGGACAGGCTCTACATAATCCTCTGCATCCTGCTCTGGAAGCAGCTCAGCCACTTCTTCTACAGGCTCCTGCTCCTGTGTAAGACTTGCAATCTCTTCCTGCATCGCTACAGCTTCTTCCTCAAAGAATGGTGTTTCAAAGCTTTCAGACACTGCCTCATTCTCCACAAGCTCTGTCTGTTGTGCCTGATAAATATCCTCATCCTCAGGGAATAACTCACGCATACTCTCTGCTACAACCTTCTGTAGATTTATTGTATTATATTGACTCATATCTATGGAATCTGTCTGCTGTTCTACAGTCTCTTCGCTCTGAACAAACTTCTGCTCATCTGACGAATACACTTCTCCATTCAGTCCACAATCATACTTTATCTGCTGTACACTGGTTAATGGTGCATGAAGCATCTTAAGCTCCATCGCCTTTCGCACATAAGGACCATCACCAAACCAAAGAATCAGATCATCGCATTCCTCCACACACTTAGTACCAAGACCAACTCTGTGATACAAATACGCCAGCTCATATGCCCATTCTTCCTGGTAGTCTCGCTTCTTATACTCTTCAAGTACGTGAATTCTCTCCTCAAGACTTGCCTCCTGAGCCTCTAAAATCTTATAACGCAAAATAAACAGACTGTTATCCCCCTGCGCATACTTAGCAAACTCCTTACAATATTCAATTGCCGCTACAATATCATCCAACTCAATGGAAACTTCACATAAGGAATATAACACCGAACGGTTTGAAGGGTAACGTTCATAAGCCAGTATGAGAATATCTCTACCGTCTTCATTACGTCTGTTCACTCTATAGAGCGCAGCAACTCTAAGAAGCATAGAAACGCTTCTGACTTTTCTCCAATCAATGGTATCTGCAATCTCGGCAGCCTCGATATATCTCTCTTCACCGATTAACTTCACTATCTCGTCTGCGCATACCTTATACTCGTACTTATCCAAGAAATATCACCTCTAAAAAAACTGACAAAACTTTAAAGAAACATGAGGTTCTACTTTTCCCCTCTTAAGAATACGATTCCCCTACCATTTATAACAGCCTTTCGGCATAAAATATCTTCTAGTAACAATTAATAAGCCTTTTTTGGCGCATGAACCCATAATCTTAATAAAATTTTAACATATGCACATTCTTATGTCAACAAACGCAACCTTTATCCTGTTTTTTCCACATATTTTTGTAAATTTATAGGACTTATACACAAAAATGCCGACGTAATGTCGACATTTTTCACATATCATTATTTTCTTAATAAATCTGATAATCTTGCAAACTGCTCTAAGGTCAATGCTTCACCCCTGATTGTCGCAGGAAGCCCCATCTCTTCTAACACTTCCAATACCTTATCCTTCGATACCTTAAGATTACCTGCATTGGTAAGACCATTTACCAATGTCTTTCTTCGCTGATTAAAGGATGCTCTGATGACATCAAACATAAAGCCCTCATCTGCAGCCTGTACAGGCGGATTCTGATATCTGGTCAGCTTAATTACTGCGCTGTCTACATTCGGACGAGGCATAAAGCAGGTTGCAGGCACAATCATCTCAATCTGAGGGTCAGCATAATACTGCACCGCCAAAGAAAGAGCGCCATAATCCTTTGTTCCAGGTCCTACCTGCATACGGTCTGCTACTTCCTTCTGTACCATAATCGTAATACTGTCAAGAGGTACATGACTCTCAAATAATCCCATAATAATTGGTGTCGTAATGTAATAAGGGAGATTTGCTACTACCTTAACAGGTCTTCCCTGATTCTTCTCCTGCACGATTTTATTAATATCTACCTTTAAAATATCCTCATTAATAACCGTAATGTTGTCATAAGCAGACAAGGTATCTGCCAAAATGGGAATCAGATTCTTATCAATCTCTACCGCTACCACCTCTCTGGCATTCTCACAAAGATACTGCGTCATCGTACCAATACCAGGACCGATTTCAATGACACAGTCATCCTTTGTTACATCAGCTGCATCAATAATATTCTCTAATATATTAGAATCAATTAAGAAGTTCTGTCCGTACTTCTTCTGCAAATTAAATCCATATTTCTGTAAAACTGCAATGGTGTTGGTTGGATTACCAAGTGTTGCCATGAATTACCTCCTACTTAATGCGAAACAGCTCTTTGGCGTTCCGATTTGTAATCTCTACTACCTCATCATAGGACATATTTTTAATTTCTGCAATCTTCTGCGCTATATAAGGTAAATTTAAAGATGAATTTCTCTTACCACGATTTGGCTCAGGCGCAAGGTAAGGACTATCTGTCTCTAATAATATCCTCTCAATCGGAATTGCTTCGACTACTTCCTTCATCTTTTTACCATTCTTAAAGGTAACTACACCACCGATACCGATATAAAAGCCTAATTTCACATATTCTTTTGCCATTTCAGCGCTATAGGAATAGCAATGAATGACACCGCCTATCTCCTGTGCCTTCTTTGCAAGCATAATCTCCATAGTCTCCTGCGCAGCATCTCTCGAATGTATAATCAAAGGCTTTCGCACCTCTCTAGCCAAATCAAGCTGTCTCTCAAACCAGATTCTCTGTATCTCATGCTCTGGCTCTTCCCAATAATAGTCAAGACCAATCTCACCCACTGCTACAATCTTAGGCTGCATACACTGCTCTTTTAACCACTGGAAATTTTCTTCTGTCAACTCTGCCGTCTCACTTGGATGTACACCTGCTGCCCCATAGACAAAAGGGTACTTCTGTGTCAGCTCTACTGTAGATGCCGTACTTTTAAGGCTTGCTCCCACATTAATCACATATTCAATTCCATTCTCCTGCATGGAAGCTAATAAACTCTCTCTATCCTCATCAAATGCATCATCATCATAATGCGCATGGCTCTCAAATATCATAAAATAACCTTGCCTTTCCACTCTATAAACATTAACTACTATACAACATCTTCCCTGAACTTGCAAAGTAATTAGCTATGCTCCATCCCTAAATATGTTGAACTATGTTCCAAAAAATACTATAATGCATTTCATAAAGTAATACTACTTAAGTAATATTGCTTTGGTGTCAGCATACTATATTGGGGAGGTATCAGATTATGAAAAAGAAAATTGTATTAGCAGGTTTACTTGTGGCTGGAATGCTTTGCTTTACTGCCTGTACAGCAGATGATATTAATAATACAGTTCACGATATTGGTGAGGAAGCAGGAATGGATATTAATCTTAATCTTGAACAGGAAGACCTTGATAAAGTAAAGGAAGAAGCCAATAAGTTAAAAGAGGATGTAGTTAACGTTGTAACAGATGAAGAAGTACACAGTGCTGTAGGTGAGCTTGTTGATGCTGTCAAGGATGCTGCTACAAAAGAGGAATAGTACACATAATTTCTACTTATAATATTCTTTGTAATATTCTGTCATTTTTGTGTCACATTATCAAATATAAAGAATTTATTTTTTTTCAAAAAAGTTCGTGACATTTTGTTCATATAGTGGTATAGTAGCTATTGTTCAGTTGAGACACTGACAGATACAAAGAATAAGCGTCTTTAGCTCAGTTGGTAGAGCACCTGACTCTTAATCAGGGTGTCCAGGGTTCGAGCCCCTGAAGACGCACTTGAAGCACTGTTTTTGATGACATAGAGCATTGGGAACGGTGTTTTTTTGTGTCAAAATTATCTATCAAATTTCTTTTAAATATTTTTTCAAAAAAGTTGTTGACACGGCGTCCACTTAGTGATATAGTATTTATTGTTCGGTTGAGAGACACGGACAAGCAACATGAATAAGCGTCTTTAGCTCAGTTGGTAGAGCACCTGACTCTTAATCAGGGTGTCCAGGGTTCGAACCCCTGAAGACGCACTTATAACACCGTATTAGTGAGATTTCACTGATACGGTTTTTTATTATTTAAAATCATCTGGATTAATATTTTTTACTTGCTTTTCAATAGATAGAATATAAAATTAACTAAAAAAGAGATGCTTGGCATCTCCTTTTCATACGCATTATCACTCTTCTTCTGTTTTTCCTACCGATACACGATTGGTATAATATTTTTCTAAAATAAACTGAATTATATTCTCAACAAAAATAATCACTAATATTGTTACGAATACAGTTATATTATAATATCCTGCCACAAGTGCAGCAAATAATAAAATTACTGTGTTAATTGACATTGCTGACTTACCAACCTGCTGATTCACGTAAACAACTCTCTCGTCATTCTCCTGATAATAAAGCTGCTTCAAAAGTGCTTCATCCTTTAATGCTCTTCTATACTTTGCTAACTTTGCCAAATATAAAAGCATTAATGTAATATAAATACCTATCTGAAAGCCTGATACATAGGAATTGGCTCTCTCATCTCCAAGCTCTATTGGAAAAATATTACTCTGATAGCAGAAAAACAATGCTAACAGACCAGACACAATACCTATCGTTCTCTTAATACGACTTTCTATGTCCATCCTCATCTTATCAATTTGCTTTGTCATATATTACCCCTCCATATCGACTTCACTGAAATCGAATACCTCTTCAATACTCAAATTGAAATATTTCGCTATCTTATACGCAAGCACCAAAGAAGCAGTATACTTACCAACCTCAATAGAAGTAATGGTCTGTCGAGTCGTTCCTACTGCATCTGCCAGCTCTGCCTGTGATAGCTTATGTAACTTTCTTAACTCTCTGATTCTGGTCTTCACTATTATCCCCTTATCTTTCATGATAAACATGTACTACTAGGAATAATAATAAAATAAAACGTCCTTTCATGTCTATACTTTTCAAAATGAAAAGCCATTTTTTACCATATTACTTCCGCTACTGCTTCCATGCATAACTCACCTTCTCTTTTGATTTTCACTTTTGCAAAGTTAACTTTGCTTTTTTAGCATAGCGTACTTTGCATATACCGTCAAGAGTTTTTTATGTAAACACATAACAACCTAATAAAAATCCCCCACCAAACGGTGAGGGACTCACTAATATTATTATTCTGTATCCTTATTACCCATCTCATCCTGAAGCTCTGCTTCGATAAGCTGCTCTAGCTCATCCTCCTCTACTGTACTTGATACAGGAGCAGGCTTTTTCTCCTCAACAGGCTCTTCCTTAGAAGGAATGACAGGTTTCTTTACCATATCTACTGTCATAATCACTGCCACAATAATCATTGGTATCATAGACAGGAATCCTGTTGGTGCAGGGCCCACAAAAACACTACCGCCGTCAAATGTAAAGTTCGCAGGGTCTGCCATCAGTACATTCATTGTACTATGCGCAAAAACTGCTGGGAAAATACTTCCTGTCTTTAAACTCAAATAAGATAAGATGCATCCAAACGCCAGACAGAATACGCACATCGCTGCAATACCTGTTCCTGGGAAGCCTGCATAGTCCTTACCATAGAAATATCCAAGAGAAATTAATGGAGCATACCAGATGCCATATGCAAGGCTCGTCATAAAGAAGGATGGCAAAGTACCAAACTTCTTATAAAGCTTAGGAAGTAAATACGCTCTAAAGCCCCATTCAACACCAAAAGCATTCAAAATATCCATAACTGGTGCTGAGAAAATCAATGTCAACAAATTCGCCTTGTAAGCACCCATAATCTGCGCAGCATCCATCTCACTTCCTGCTGCAATAGAAAGCTCCACATAATTTGTCACATTTCCGTCAAAATTAGAAGGATTGAAAATGAAATATAAAACTGCACCCAGGAAAATAAGTACGCTTACACCAAACCATCCAAATAAAAAGCAAAACTTATGCTTTGAAAAATTAAACTGTAAACCTGAATGTGAAAGACCTTCCTTTGTTAACAATCTTGACACAAGCGCACCAAATGCAGGTGCAAACATCATGGAGGATATCATACTACTTGCCTGACTCATAATCTCGGCATCACCACTATTCATAGCAAGCGGTGCGAGTAAGCCCTCCACAACCCATGTAATTAAAAATGTTACAATTAAAAAGATAAAAATTCTTCTAGTTTCTATTCTTTTCTGTTCTTCTGTCATATTCATTTCCTTCCTCTTTCTAATGAATTCCATTCTATTGAATAGCATTTACCATGGTATAGAACTGATAATAAATACCCTTCTGTTCCATCAATCTATCATGATTGCCTTCTTCCACAATTCCATCCTCTGTCAGCACCAGAATTCTATCTGAATTCTTGATACTAGAAAGTCTGTGAGCAATCGTCAATGTTGTTCTTCCCTTAGCCAGCTCATTTAATGACTTAGCTACTGCATATTCACTTTCATTGTCCAATGCTGATGTTGCTTCATCTAAGATAATCATTGGTGGATTCTTCAGAAATACTCTAGCGATACTGATGCGCTGTTTCTGTCCTCCAGAAAGCTTTACGCCTCTCTCTCCAACATAAGTATCATATCCATCCTTCAGACCTTGGATAAACTCATCAGCACCAGCCTTCTTTGCTGCATCCATTACCTCTTCATAGGTAGCTCCCGGCTTGCCATAAGCAATGTTTTCGTATACTGTACCAGAGAAAAGATATACCTCTTGCTGTACAATACCTATATTCTGTCTTAAGCTCTTTAACGTAAAATCCTTAATATTTCTTCCATCAATAAAGATATTACCTTCTGAAACATCATAAAATCTCGGAATCAGATTACAAAGCGTCGTCTTACCGCCACCTGACGGTCCTACAATGGCAACCTTTTCTCCTGCCTTTATCTTAAGATTCAGATTCTTAAATACCTGATTATGGTCATCAGGATATTCAAAGCTTACATTTTCAAACACTACTTCTCCTAAAGGATTGGTCATATCTACTGCGTCAGGCTCGTCAAATATCTCAATATCCGCATCCATAATCTGAATGAATCTTTCAATACCTGTCATACCGCGCTGAAATTGCTCAGCAAACTCTATAATCCTACGAATCGTAGCAATTAATGTAGAAACATACATGATATAAGCTACCATATCTCCCGGTAATATCTTTCCATTCATTAAGAAAAAGCCACCGCCTATAATAACTGTCAGATACATTAATCCGTCAAATACTCTGGTAGATGTATGAAATAGGCCCATCAGCATATAAGTATAGGTCTTGATTCGAAGAAATTCCTGATTTCCTTCTTCGAACTTGGCATTCTCCATATCTTCATTGGTAAATGCCTTTACGACCTTCTGACCAAGCAAACTGTCCTCTATTCTTGCATTAAGCTCACCAATCTGATGACGCTGCTCGCTAAATGCTGACTTCATCTTACGATTAATCTTCATGCATACCAATGTCATAATCGGTACAAACACAAAAATCATTAATGTCAAAGCCAGATTCACCCTTGCAAGAATGATAAAGGAAATCACTATCTTAATACCTGCAATAAAAAACTCCTCAGGACAATGATGAGAAAACTCCGTTACCTCAAACAAATCATTGGTAATTCGTCCCATAATCTGTCCGACCTTCGTATTATTAAAATACGTGTTAGATAATTGCTGCAAATGCGCATAAGCATCGCGCCTCATATCCGTCTCAATCCTTGCTCCCATAACATGTCCCATATCAGCCATGTAATAGTTTGCAAAGCTATCTATAATTCGCAAAACAAAATATAGTAACCCAAGACTCAATATCATCCTAGTGGTTAACAAAGCAACATCCTGCAATGCTGTATTTGTAATCTGTCTGATAATAAGAGGCAATATAATCTCACATACCGTTGTCAGCGCTGCGCAAAACAAATCTATCAATAGTGTTTTGTAATAAGGCTTAAAATACGGCACAAAGCGTCGTATTAGGTCCTTTGTCGCATATTCTCTTTTATTCATTATTATACTCTTGCCTTTCTACTTATAACTATCTCTCACTATAACACGTTTTAGCATACCTTTAAAAGACCGTGACCCCTTATATTTTATTAAAAAAACGTGAATTATCTTCCCATAATAAACTCGCGCCCCATAAACATTTCCTTAGGTGTTATAAACAATATCTTACTCTTCAAAAAAGGATTCAATGACTCAATCAATTTCTTTCTATCCTTTATATCATAATTTCCATCCGTAATCACAATAATACATTTACTTCTTGCATGAAAAAGCTTTAGATATGCACATAGTTCCTCTAATACAGGAGGATTATCCACTGTAATCACATCCTTTTCCTCTGCGAAAGGCTTTCCCATTTGTATAAATGACATCGGCATAATATCAGTTGTCAGCTTATCGCTCCATTTTACAACATTACATCTAACATTTTGAAAAATCTTATCATGACGCTTCAATGTCGTTACTACATCAGTTGTAGTGCTCTTTAAATATTCCATATCACTAGACATATCGAATACCAATGCCATTTCTAATTGCTGTTTCTCCAGCACCTGACTTCCTGGCGCATGTAATATCATATCTACCTGCTTATTAACCTGCATCTGCTGTATCTGAGACAAACTCATATAGCTTCCTCCACAAAAATATATAAACTCAAAAAGCGCATGACTATACATGCGCTTTTTATTACGCGCGCCAAACGGCGCACGTTTTTATCTGTTGTAATTCCTTGCATGCCTGTTCATAATTATAGAACACGATTCCCTGCATGCCAAGTGCTTTTGCACCTTCGATATTCTCAGGTCTGTCATCAATAAAAATACATTCCTCTGCCTTAAGCTGATATTCATTCATCAGACACTGATAAATATCCGCATTCGGCTTCACCATCTTGACAAAGGCTGACACCACCTTACCATCTACCGCACTAAGGAAAGGAAACTTACCCTTCTGCTCATGAGTTTCAAACAAGGTCTTAGGATAATTTGATAATAAATACACCTTATAGCCCTTCGCCTTCAAATCCTCTATCCAAGGCAATGCATAATCAAATGGCTCAACAAGCTCATCAAAATGTTCCCATACAAGATTAAATGCCTCAAGATACTTCTCATTATCTCTGCGAATATTATCGACAGCCTCCTGCTCATCCATGATACCATGGTCAAGCTCCTTCCACCATCTGCTGCCAAATACGGAATGCTCGAAGATTACCTGCTCCTCTTTGCCGATACCAAGCGTCTCCATCAAGTCACGCCAGCGAAAATCAACCAAAACATTTCCAATATCAAAAATGACATTTTTAATCATTATAATTCTACTCCATTCTCCTTCAAAAGAGCCTGTGCGCTTTCTACAGAATCAACACCTGTCTTATTCTTAATTGGTGCAAATTCATAATTTCTTACTACCTCAAAGGATAAACAATTATCTAATAAATGAATCATATCCAATACAAGAAGCTCGAACTTATATCCGTTTGGTGTCTCAGGCTTATAGAAGTTACCCTCTGCATCCATGTAAGGAATCTTCTTCTCAACTACATGTACAGGCATCTTCGCATCCATAATCTCCTCAAGCTTATCTACTCTGAATAAATAGTTAAGGATAACACCGAAGTTATAAGATAAATCACCATTTGCCTCTCTTGAGTTAATAATCTCATCTGTCATCTCATAGTACTCTACGATAGAAGGTCTTCCGTCCTCTAAGCAAAGTACACCAACCTTCTCATGAGGGTCTGCCTTTCTAACTACCTTCGCACCACTTACACAGCCAGACTCTAATGTAGCACCTACGAATACAGGGTCTGCGATTCTCTGTAATACGTTATCAACGGCAAAGATATTCAACCACTCAATACCTCTTGCATGAACATCCTTTACAACACCTGTAACAGCCATTGAATAGAACCAGCCACCATTACCATTAGGTGATAAAGATAAGGAATCCTTTGCTTCCATTAACAGCTTACCATCAAAATCTGTAGATGGCGCCATCTCCTGCTGGAAAAACATTACAAACTCCTTTGGATAACCAAAGTAATTCTTCTCCTCAAAGAATGCAACTGTCTCCTCATGATTCTTATCGCTTGTCATAATGTATAAAGGCACGAAGCATCCTGCCTTATCTGTAACATCCTGTAAATTACGGATTAATCTCTCGAAAATATAAACGTCCTTTGTAAGACCAATATTGTACTTACCCTTAGGACCATCTGAACCAAGTCTTGTTCCCTGTCCTCCAGCTAATAATACAGCTCCTACCTTGCCTGCTCTGATAGCATCAAGACCTATCTGCTCATACTTTGCTTTATTCTCATTAATTGCAGTAACCTCTAATGCTGACAAAGGCTCAAGCTTACCTCTCTCCTGTGCAAGCTCTTCATGTCCTGCCATAGCAACCATAGACCAGTCAACTCTCTCAACCTGTGCAGCAAGCTTCTCCTTACCTGCAGCATCAAGCTTCTGATATGCCTCCCAAATATGCTCCTGACCCTTTTGCATTAATAAGTCTTTTAATTCGTTCTCTCTCATACTTGTTCCTAAACCTTTCTAAAATTACAAATTACCCAATATTACACACTTATATCTAATAAAGTGAAAAGCACATAATAATATATGCCCGATGTTATTTATACTACATTTTCCATAATAATGCAAATATTCTTTATTAAAAAGTTTTTGTTAATTATATAATGTTTTAATAAAGACTAAAAAGGTGTTTGAAAATGATTTGTTTTTAAGCCAAATTCGCTTATTTTCGACCTTATTTTATTTTTTTCTCTTTAATATCCATAAATTACATGATTTCTTAAATAAACTGAATATTATAATATTTCAACCATTTATGTGAACTAAAAAGAAAAATATTTTTAATTTTTTACTCTTTTATAGACAAATCTGCAAAAAAAATGTAAAATACAAATAAGCGACGATTCGTTTCGTCTTGTTTACATCTTTTTTATGTTGAAAGTGGGAATCGCATATGGATTTATTTTCTAAAGAAGAAGCAGATGTAATGGGTGAAATTTCCAATATCTGTATGGGTTCATCAGCAACTTCCTTAAATGTGATGCTAAACCAACCCGTAAACATCACTACACCTTCTGTTCAACTGGTTCACAAGGATCATCTTTTAAATGATTATGAGAAATCCTGTGTTATTATCAAGGTTCAGTATACAGAAGGACTTGCAGGAAACAATCTGTTTGTACTAAAGGATGCTGATGCAAAAATAATTACAGACCTAATGATGGGTGGAGATGGAAAAGGTAAATACGCTGAAGGCGAGATGACAGACTTACATATCAGTGCCGTAGCTGAAGCTATGAATCAGATGACTGCAAGCTCTGCCACAGCTATGAGTAAGTTGTTTGACCACAAAATTGATATTTCGCCACCTTCTGTAAAGTCAGTTGTCATAGAAGACTTTGAAGTCACCGACGATTTTACGGACGACATGTTTGTAAAGATTAACTTTAAAATGAAAATCGGAAACCTGATCGATAGTACAATGGTTCAATTGTATCCGTATGATCTTGCACATTCCATATATCAACTATTCCAGAGGAGGAAATAAGAAATGGCAAAGAATGTATTAATTGTCGACGATGCAGCTTTTATGAGAATGATGATTAAGGATATTTTATCAAAGAACGGTTATAGCGTAGTTGCAGAGGCTGAAAACGGTAAAATCGCCGTTGACAAATATAATGAAGTAAAACCTGATTTAGTATTAATGGATATCACAATGCCAGAGATGGACGGTATTCAGGCTTTAAAAGCAATCAAGGGTAATGATGCAAATGCATCCATTATCATGTGTTCTGCTATGGGTCAGCAGGCAATGGTTATTGAAGCTATCCAGTCAGGTGCAAAGGACTTTATCGTAAAGCCATTCCAGGCTGAGCGAGTTCTTGAAGCTGTTAAGAAAGTAATTGGTTAATAATGTGTCTGTCAACACATCCAAAAAGAAGCGCAATTTGAGGCGCTTCTTTTATTTTACCTATATACTAGCTTTTCTTTATAAACTCCGTATAGCACTTCGGACAGCGAATCGCAATCTTTCCCTTTCCTCTCGGAATACGAATCTTCTGGCTGCACTGAGGACATTTGTAGATATGATAGTCCTTTCTCTGAATCATATCACGCTTAAAATTATACCATTTGGTCTTTAGCTTATATCGTGCAGTCAAAAACTTTTGATTCTCCTGTTGGCGTTTTCCGTAATTCCTGCTGAACATTCTGAAATAAATATAAATGAAAACCGCCCAAAACAGCACTCCAAAAATAAACTGACGTGTAATCAACTCCAACACAATCAAAACAATAGATGACATGGATAAAAAGCGGCTCAGCTCGTCTACTCCATATCTTCCCTGCATAAATCTCATTAACTTCTCTCGCATACTTATCAATCCTTTACTTCTTATTTGCTATTTGAAAAATAAATACTATAGCATTGGCGATAGCAGCTTTAATGCCGATTGCACAACCTTTTGACCATAAGGTCTCTTTTTCCACTTATCATACTGAATCTCCTCACACTGCTCTAAGGTATCAAGGAAATCCTTCTTAATCTCTGCAACCGCATCCATCTCACTCATAAACACTCCACACTCATAATGATGGTAAAAGCTTCGATAATCTGTATTAATTGTTCCACAGATAGCACATTCATCATCTGCCACTACATTCTTAGCATGTATGAAGCCTGGCGTATACTCGTAAATCTTAACACCTGCTTCAATCAGCTTACCGTAGTTCGAAATATTTACCATATAAACATACCATTTATCATAAATGGCAGGCACAATAATTTTGACATCCACCCCGCTCTCTGCTGCACTTCGTAAATCATTTAACATATTCTGGTCTAACACCAGATATGGTGTTGTAATATATATATAATCTCTTGCCTTCGTAATCATTCGGGTATAAGCACCCTCTATCGGATTCTTAGGATTCCTGTGCGGACCTCCCATAAACGGCTGCACAAATCCGTCCTCCTCTACCTGTATCGTAGGCTTGTACAACTCATAGTCTATAATCTCAGGCTTTCTCGTACTTCTCCACATCTCTAAAAAGAAGCAGGTAAGACTCCATACGCCATTTCCCAAAAGTCTGACGCCTGTATCCTTCCAATGTCCAAAACGAACAATATAATTGGCATATTCATCAGCAAGATTAATGCCGCCTGTATATCCGATATTTCCATCAATAATCGTAATCTTCTGATGATTTCGATAATTAAAGGTCATTCTGGTAACATCCTGATGAATCGGGTTAAAGATACGCATTTTGATGCCCCTGGCTTCCATATCCTTGCGAAAAGCATGTGTATTCAGCCTTAAGGTTCCAAAATCATCAAATAATAGCTTAACCTCTACACCTTCCTTTACCTTCTGTGTCAGCACCTCCAATATCTCGTCCCATACTCTTCCTTCTGAGACAATAAAGTACTCCATAAAGATAAATTTCTCTGCCTTCTTCAAATCCTCAAGCATGGCATCAATCATCTCTTCGCCAACCTTGTAATAGGAAACCTGAGTCCTGTCATAAATAGGGTATCCTGACTTCCTTAGGTATCTGCTAATCTGTACCTTATTAGGATGCTCCTCCTGAATATGCATGGCAACCTTTTCATCCTGTTTAAGATACTTGGCTGTATCTATCTCCAAATCTCGAAATCGCTGATAATAGGGAGAATTTTCTCTTTTTCTTCCCCACATAAAATATAAAAATAAACCTGT
>JAFUKJ010000015.1 GCA_017467805.1 Lachnospiraceae bacterium | reverse complement strand
GTCAGAGTACCCTTCTTGTGCTCACCGAAGTATCTCATACCAAGGATAGCTGCACAGTTTGCATTTGTATCAAAATAGCAAAGTGTAAGTGGATCGCTTAAGCAGCTGAAATCAACGTCAGGACGTTCCTGTGGAACCCACTGAGGATCAGAGAAAATGTAAACGTCAGGTTCATTTCCGTTACCTACAGGTACAGAATTCTTGTACATTTTTACATATTCATCTGACATATACTGGAAGTTAATCATCCAGTTGTAAAGTAAGTTCTCTTCTCCTTCTGGAATAAGAAGATGAGCCTTAACCATGAACTCTGGATCAAGACCTACGAAACACTCTGCATGATACATTGTCTTCCAACGTGTCTCATAGATAGCATCCATAACAACTTTATCAAGCTTAACTTCATCAACGCCTGGCTCACCCTTAATACGACGAGCTGCTGCGTAACGACCTGTTACTGCATCATCGTTGAATAAAAGAACCTTAGCATCCTTCTCAAGACCAAATGTCTCGCCATCCTTGATAGGCATATCTGTTACAACAGTTCCTGGTGAGTTCTTAGCTAATTCATAAGCTTCTTTTAAAGTATTTACCTTAACTACGTTATTTCCATAGAAAGCAGCCTCAATGATAGAACGTGTTCTAGAGAATCCTACCTTACCAGCTCCGATCTCGGAAATTGGATAATACGCTTTTGATGACATATTATTTCCTCCTTAGATTATAAAATAAAATATATTTCAAACCGTCAAAGTTTCCTTCAACGGTTGTGGGCATAGTGATACTATCCGCACATTTGTATCATTATCTCAAAACCTTTCAAAAAAGTCAATAAATAAACTATTAAACTTACACAAGAACTCCCTAATATTCAAGTTTTCGTGTCGATTCCCTCAATAATGATTTCTCTTCACCTTCAAAGTATGGCTCCAAACGGTGATATACCTCTTCGTGGTATGCATTCAGACGTTCCACATCTCTCGGCTCCATATATCGGGTATCAATTGCATCTAAATCAATTGGTACATAGGTCAGATGTCTAAAGCCCATAAACTGACCGTCCCCATTCTTCTCTTCATTCACAATCTCCAAGATATTCTCAATACGAATACCATGGCTTCCTGCGATATATACACCTGGCTCATCCGAAACAATCATTCCAGCCTCTAACGTATCCTCTTTAGTGCCTGGGTTGTACCTCCAACGAATGTTTGGCGGTGTCTCATGCACATTTAAAATATATCCGATACCGTGACCAGTTCCGCACTTATAGTCGATATAGCACTCCCACAACGGCTCACGTGCCAGTATATCCACACTTTTGCCTGTACATCCATGTAAAAACTTAGCATCTGCAAGACGAAACATACCGCAAACAACCTTCGAAAAATGCTTCTTCGTCTCATCTGTAATCTTACCAAGAGCGATAGTTCTTGTCACATCTGTTGTCGCACCAATATACTGTCCTCCCGAATCCACGAGATATAGACCATCGGTTGTAATATCCATTTTATGCTCCTTGGTAGCAGAATAATGCATCATTGCTGCATTTTCTTTAAAAGCACTGATTGTCGGGAAGGATAAATCCAAAAATCCCTCAATCTCGCTTCGCATACTGTCAAGCTTCATCGCAACACTATATTCGTCCATTGGCACCTTGCCCGCATTCTGCTTCATCCAGAAAAGGAACTTCGTTAATGCCACACTATCCTTCAAATAAAATTCTCTGATATTCTTAAGCTCTGTTGCATTCTTAATACACTTCATAAGCGTAGTCGGATTACGTCTGTCAATAATCTCTGTACGCTCTGAAAGGCGCTTATACATCAAGAAACTGACCTCATCACAATCACACCATACCTTACCATTCAAAGTACAATCTGCAAGATATGCCGCAACCTCATGATAGTCCTTTAGTGTAATCTGATACTTTGCAAAATAAGCCTCTACCTCAGGAGTTAATGCCTCCTTCTGCACAAAAAGAATCGCCTCCGTCTCTGAAACAAACGTATACGATAACGCCACAGGATTACATTCAATATCGTTGGCGCGCACATTATAAAGCCACATAATATCATCCAGCTTGGAAATAAATAAATGTGCCGCTTTATTCTTCTTCATCGCACCACGAACTAAAGTCAGCTTCTCCTCAGCCGTCTGACCATTCTTCTCCTCAGGAATCACCCAAAGTGGACTTACAGGCAATGAAGGTCTGTCGCTCCAGACACCATCCACATAGTCCTTATCATATACAAGCTTAATCTTCTTATCCGCAAGCTTGTCCTCCAAGGTCTTACCAAAGCAGGTATCAATCACTCTGCCATCGAAGCCGAGCGTCTGATTCTCCGCCATATTCTTCTCAAGGTACTCCTCTATCGTCGGAACACCCTCTTCATTCATCCTGTAAAGCACAATACCCGAGCCTTCAAGCTCTCTCTCCGCCTGCACAAAGTATCTTCCGTCAGTCCAAAGTCCAACTTCATCCTGACTGATTACCAAAGTACCATTAGAACCTGTAAATCCTGATAAAAACTCTCTCTGTTTAAAATAATCATTCACATATTCAGAATTATGATAATCAGATGTAGGAACGATATAAAAATCAATCCCCGCATCCTTCAAAACACGCTTAATCGCTGATATTCTTTCTCTAATCATATTAATATTCCTTTGCTTCTTCGCCTTTTAATAGTCCCACTGCTGAAGACGTACCGATTCTGTCACAGCCAGCTTCCAAAAACATAACCAGGTCATCCTTGGTCTTCACGCCACCTGCAGCCTTCATCTTAACCTCCGCACCAATATGTTTCTTAAAAAGCTCAATATCTTCAATCGTTGCGCCACCAGTACCAAAGCCTGTAGAGGTCTTAATATAATCCGCCCCTGCATTGGTAACCGCATGACACATGGCAATCTTCTCTTCCTCTGTCAGGAAGCAGGTCTCAATAATAACCTTTAATACATGACTGCCGCACGCTTTCTTCAATGCCTTAATTTCCTCTTCTACCTTGTCAAAATCACCATTCTTGACATCACTGATATTCACTACCATATCAATCTCATTACAGCCGTCAGCTAATGCCTGCTCCACCTCTGCTACCTTCGCTGCAGTTACACTATAGCCAAGCGGGAAGCCGACTACTGTGCAGATATTCAGCTTCTCTCCATAAGTCTCATGTACACGCTTAATATACGCAGGTGGAATACATACGGAAGCCGTCTGATATTTAAAAGCCTCATCACAAAGCTTCACAATATCCTGCCATGTTGCAAAAGGCTTCAACTGCGTATGGTCGATATGTCCTAAAATCTCCTGATTTGTCATTTGCATTGCCCCCTTTTATTTACAAAATTATTTTTTCTTCTTTTTATTATCTACAACACCAAGCAGATACTTCTTCTGTAATTTTAATAAAATCATTCCATATGCAATAACTACGATTACTACAATAAACGATAAGCTTGCATTCAGAACATCATTCAAAATGAATACCTCTAATGCCTCAATCAGACCAATTGCAAACAGAATCGCGCCTGTCAGCCAAGTTACTGGGAAGGATGCCTTGATAAATCCAGCTGGGTCCTTTGCTCTGTTCAGTGGAAACTTCTTACCTACCATCATTTCTGGTATCTGCTGCGTTCTCTTCATCTGCACTGACCAGTAAAGCATATAAATACCACATGCCATCAACATCAAGTTCATAATCATTCAAAAATCTATCTACTCACCCAAAACCTTTCAAAACCTTATAACGAAACTAAAGACAGGGAACGCCGCAAAACAGCCCTCCCTGTATAATTACCACTCTTAAATTCCTAAAAACTTCATGACAACAGCCTTCATATCTTCCTTATCACATACAGTATCATGTAATACAGGAGCTGTTCTAATCTCCTCGATTGCATTTGGAACATCAACATTCGCAATCTTAGAAAGCTCATCAACAAGCTCGAAATCTGTCATGCTGTCATACTTAGCATCAATCGCATTCATAACACTTCTTGTAAACTTGAATGGGCTTGCTGTTGAAGCGATTACTGCCTTTGTCATATCCTGTGTATCTTTCTGATACTTCTTAAGAACAGTTGCAGCAACTGATGTATGTGTATCAATGACATAACCTGTATTGTCATATAACTCCTTAATTGTGTCAGCTGTCTCCTGCTCTGAAGCATAATTACCATAGAAATCTGTCATGTTAGACTTCATATCTGCCGTAATTGTATACTTACCTTCCTTAGAAAGTGAATTCATAAGAGCAGCATTCTTATCTGAATCGCAGCCTGCTGTCATGTAAATCAATCTCTCTAAGTTACTTGAAATCAGGATATCCATAGATGGAGAGCTTGTTAATACGAACTCTCTGTTTCTATCGTAAACACCTGTCTCAAAGAAATCATATAATACCTTATTCTCATTAGATGCACAAATTAACTTTGCAATCGGCACACCCATGTTCTTAGCAAAATAAGCAGCAAGAATATTACCAAAGTTACCTGTTGGAACTACTACGTTAACCTTCTCACCCTTCTCAACCTTACCTTCCTTAAGTAACTGTGCATAAGAATATACATAGTAAACTACCTGAGGAACTAATCTACCGATATTGATAGAGTTCGCTGATGAGAACTGATAACCTGCATTTGCCATAACAGCCTCAAGCGCCTTATCTCCAAAGAGCATCTTAACACCTGTTTGTGCGTCATCAAAGTTACCTGTAATACCAACAACAAATGTATTGTCACCCTTCTGAGTAACCATCTGCTTCTCCTGGATAGGGCTTACACCATTCTTAGGATAGAAGACGATAATCTTAGTACCTTCAACACCTGCAAATCCTGCAAGAGCAGCCTTACCTGTGTCTCCACTTGTAGCAGTTAAGATAACAATCTCATTCTGAACATTATTCTTCTTAGCTGATGTAATTAATAAATGAGGTAAGATAGATAAAGCCATATCCTTGAATGCGATAGTCGCACCGTGGAACAACTCAAGATAGTAAGCACCCTCAGCCTCAACCATAGGAGCAATTACCTCTGTATCAAACTTGCTATCATAAGCCTTATTGATACAATCCTTTAACTCTTCCTCTGTAAAATCTGTTAAGAACAGCTTCATAACTTCATATGCTGTCTCCTGATATGTCATCTGAGATAACTCCTCTAAGCTCTTATCAAGAGCAGGGATTGATTCAGGCACAAATAAACCACCGTCATTTGCAAGTCCCTTCAAAATAGCCTCTGAAGCCTTAACTGTTTCATTCTTACTTCTTGTACTTCTGTAAAATAACATACTATAACCAGACCTTTCCAAATATCTGCACACACAACAGATATATAATTTTCTTTCGCATTTCAATGTATAAGTATACCATAGGGTTGCAAACTGTGCAACGGAAAAAATCCCGTTGTTTCGTACAAATGTCGTTCTCGGGTGGACACTTTTTTGGTTACTTTTATGTACGACAAAAACGTGTTCCATTATATTGTAGAAAATGTTATAATAATTCTATGAATACGACATTAAAAGGCGTTTATTGCGCAACCAAAAAAGACAATTCCATATACTACAGAACTTCGATAACCTATCGACGCAAGCACATCAGTCTTGGCAGCTTCGATACAGAAATCGAAGCCAGCCAATGTTACCTCGAAGCTGACAGAATTTTGCATAATAGTGAGCTAACATTGAATGATTATGCAGAAGACTCGCCCCTTCCTTTCGAAAAATGGGTCATTCTCATGAATTTCAGGGATAATGGGCTTTATTTTGGTACGCCAATTTATGCAAGACGCCATTTCTTCTATTATTATCTGTCGCCGACAGATATCCTCAAATTCGATATTGACGACCTGTTCTACTATTCTTCCCACAAAATTATGCGCCGTGACGGCCATCTCTTTGTAGCCGACTATGGTATGCAGGTCAATATCTTAAGCAAATACGGCATCAAAAGCTACGGTGTCCCAGGCAAGGACTATATCTTCCGCAACGGTGATACGGGTGATTACCGAAGCGAGAATCTTGAGATTATCAACCGCTATCAGGGTGTCTCCAAGGTTACTGTGAAAGGCAAGACCAAATACAAATCAAAAATTAACCTTCCAGGCTACTATGTCATCGGCACTTACAACACCGAGGACGAAGCTGCTATTGCTTACAATAAAGCCATTGATATTCTGAAACAAAACGGCGTCAAGAGAAACTATACCACCAATTACCTTGAAGGCTTATCTCCTGCTGTTTATGCGGATATTTATGCAAGAGTTAAGGTGTCGGAGAAGATTGTGGGGTATGGATTAACAAATAAAAGCGAGTAGTATCTCATTCTCTACTCGCTTTACTTTCTCTATTCTTCCTCATACAGTTCCTGCAGCTTTGCAAGCACCTTCTGATATGCCTCTATACTGGCATCCAGTGCCACCCCAATTTCACTTGCTGCGAAATCGCCCGTAACCACTTTTCTCTTCTTTTCACATAAGCCAATTTCACCTAGTAGAAAGGTCTCCATCTTATTTACACTGAAGATCTTTACAACAGGCTCTTCTTCCTTAGGTTCACTACTCTTCATCAACTCCGCAATTGTGACCTGCATATCGTTGCAAAGATGGATATTGCTCTCTAAGATTAAGCCTAACATCTGGTCTCTGGACTCTCCCAAGCGCTGCTTCATCTTCTCCGACTCATCTGCAAGATATGTATCCATAATTGTCATCACAGCCTTGCTCTTTTCTTCCTTGCCGATTTCATCCGAAATAGCCTCACTAACCTTTTGCAGCTTCTTTAAAATCTCCTTACAGAATATGATGTTCTCATCCACCACAAAGGTAAGCAAATCATCCCTGCTTAAGCTTGTCTTTTTATCCTTATGTGCGCATAGCTGTATATTTACAAATTCACGAAATAATTCTACCTCTCTCACGTTACTAATCATCTCCATAATTCTTCATGCAAATATTTAAATGGGCTTCGCCCTCGATTCCCTTGATTTCTCCGTTTGTACTATACTGCCACATATCAAATGCATACGGATAATCAGGACTTTCGCCTGCCTGTGACAGCCAGATATCATACTTTTGTAACTCTTCCATATTATAGGCTGTTACCAAAGCCTCCTTATCGCCATAGAGCATCGGCGTATAGCCTGCCGCCTTTACCTCCTTCAGGAAATAGTCCGCAAGCTCTGTTCTAGTTTCCACATCCAAGCCATCTGTTCTTGCAATGTCTCCATCAACAGACTCTAACATAAACACTACTGGATATGAAATCTTATACTCATCCAACTGCGCAAAAAGAAGCGTAAGCTCTTCCTTAATCTCCGTCTTTGAGACTGCATGCGAATAGAAATAAACACCTACCTTCAAGCCTGCGCTAGTCGCTCCACTCATGTAAGTATGGAAGGAATCGTCCGAAATAAGCTCTCCAGTCGCATAGCCGCGTCCGCCTGCTTTCAGCATAACAAAGTCACAGCCCGCTTTTTTAAGCTTCTTAAAATCCACTACCCCGTATTTCGAAGAAATGTCCACACCAAAGGTAGAAATCTGCTTACCGCTTTCATAATACTTCATCTCTGGTTCATCATATACAAATCTGGACTTGGTATAAGAATTAGTCGCAAGATTCGGATTCAACTCAACCCATTCCATAGTTCCATCTGCATAAGTAATCAGTGTATGCGTCTGACTCATGGAATCAATTTCTTCCTGTGTTATCATCTCCTTATCGCTGGCATCGAAGGTTTCTACTGTACCTGTAGGCACCTCCGACGTGGTAGGCGTCTGTTCATCCTTAATCTGTTCACTTACCGTCTCGCCTGTGGTCTTATTAATCACAGTACCATCACCTGTAGTCTGTGACTTACTGCTGCCAACATTCGGCAAGGACCAAATGTTCAAATCATCAGAACGCAGATCACCGCTGTCTGCCAGCAGGCTCTGCACACTGTCTACCAGCTGCTCTACCTCATTTTGCTGTTTGTTCTGCTTATTCTTTGCTGAATTACCATTCTTCTTCCACGGCTCATTCTCTATGAATACCAGTCCTACCACCAGTAAGACCACCAAAGACATCACCAGAACCATATTTAGCATCAATCGGTTATGTTCCCGATTACCTTCGTAAAAATCATCTTCGTCGTCTAATCTCATATGTAATTCCTTCCCCTTCTGCTGCCGTCCCAAGTCAGTTTTCCCCAAAGTCGACCCGAGTTACATAATCTGTTACGCCTATTATACTTTATTATTTATACATTTTCAATTATTTTCTGACTATTTGTATAAAGTTTTTGTATATGATATAATGAGCCTTGCAGAGCTCTGCGTTTACGCAGAGAGCTCTATAAGGCGAAAAACTCACGGAGACGATAGTCGACGTGATATAATATCGCAAGATATTATATTGGCCGCATGGCCATTTTGGAAAGGCAACGACATGAAAAAACTAACCTCACTTATCCTATGCTGTATCATCCTTAGTCTATCCCTAATCGGCTGCAGCTCCACGAATCAGGAACCAATCAGTCAGACAGGATTTGCCTTTGATACAGTTATCACGATTAAATTATACGATTCTACAGACACCAATATATTAGCGGAATGCATTGCTCTCTGCGAGAAATATGAGCATCTGTTCAGTGCCACCTTAGAAGGCTCTGATATTTGGAATATTAATCATGCAAACGGACAAGCAGTTACAGTGTCAGAAGATACCATTGCACTTCTGACAGAAGCAATTTCCTACTGTGAAATGACAGAAGGTATTCTTAACCTGACACTTCGCCCTATATCGGCACTTTGGGATTTTTCAGGACAGATTGCTGCATCACCTGACACCTACTACATTCCGACAGATGATGAATTATCAGATTTGATGACTCATGTAGACTATCGCAACGTCCATATCTTAGAGAACAATCAGGTGCAAATTGCTGACGCAGAGGCGCAAATAGACCTTGGCTTTATCGCAAAGGGCTTTATCGCTGACAGATTGAAGGAATATCTGCTCTCTCAAGGCGTTAACAGTGCATTGATTGACCTTGGTGGAAATATACTGACAGTGGGTTGTAAGCCTGACGGTTCAGGCTTCCTGGTAGGCGTAAAACGCCCTTATGGCAATGATGCAATTGCCACCAAAACGATTATAGACTCCTCTATGGTGTCCTCAGGATGCTATGAGCGCTACTTTGAGCAGGATGGTATTCAGTATCATCATATTCTTGACAGCACCACTGGTTATCCCATCGACAATGATTTACTGGGAGTTACCATACTCTCTGAATCTTCTACCATGGGTGATGCTTATAGTACCTACTGCTACATCCTTGGACTTGAAAAAGGAATGGAATTTATCCTCTCGCAGGAGGGTGTCGAAGCAATCTTTATTACAAAGGATTATGAATTGCATTTTAGTTATTGATTCTAATATATAAAAACAGACCTCAGTAAGCCAGCTTTGATGTGACCCCAAAAAGTTAGACTTTTATTGCGTAACAGATTTTAATGTCTGTTACGCATTTTTTATGCAGCCAAGAGGTTGAGTCTGTATTGCACTGGACTCATCCATCCTAGTTTTTCTTTGATTCGTTGTTCATTGT
>JAFUKJ010000014.1 GCA_017467805.1 Lachnospiraceae bacterium | reverse complement strand
TCCTATGCTCGATAAAAATGTTCCTGTGCCTAAAAATCTTATTAAATGGATATAAAATACATAGATTCGAGGTACCACGACAGGATTTTCGTTACAGTACCTCGCAGGCATTAGCAATATACAAATATAGGGATAAAACCAAGAGTTAAAGCACCTGTGTATAGGATAAATATGTACCGCAAGCTTTGCTTAGATGATTCGTAAGAATAGGGCAGTATGCCACTCATTAGTTAGTTTAATTTAAATATAGTGAGTGACTGGGAAAGAGGATATGGTATAATATCTTGCGATATTATATCGGCCGAATGGCCATAGACTTACCGTAATCACGAAGTGATTATGGTATACTGTTAATTATAATGCAAAGAACAAGATGTATTTAGGCAGAGAGGAAATCGAGATGAAGAGTATATGGGTAAGTATTCCAGCTACAGCAGCGCAAAGAGAAAAAATGGAGAACATAATAGCATCATACCGAGAAGAATGGAAGCTTGTATTTGCGAATGATGTTTCAGAACGAGAGAACCAAAGAGAATGTAGCAGGGCACATATTATCATCGGGCAACCAGATATTGAGCAATTGGCGAAGAATTCAAATCTTGAGTGGGTGCAGATGACATGGGCAGGTACAGACAAATACACTTGTCAACCAGGATTTCCTAAACATGTACAGCTTACCAATGCCAGTGGTGCATTTGGCATGATTATGTCGGAGTATGCCATAGGAGCAATTCTTGCTTTATACAGACGGTTTCCACAGTATTGGCAGCAACAAAAGGAACATATCTGGCTGGATGCGGGTAGTGAGGAATCTTTATATGGAAAGACAATATTGCTGTTAGGTACAGGAGATATTGGAAGTAATCTTGCTAAGCGATTGGAAGTATTCGGTGCCTATAATATAGGTGTACGAAGAGATGCTTCTAAAGTGGTAGAAGGCATTCATGAGATGCATGGATTTGAAGATTTGGATGAGCTGCTAGCTAGAGCAGATATTGTGGCATGTAGTCTTCCGAATAAGCCTCAGACAAGAGGATTACTGTATAAAGAGCGATTACTGTTGATGAAGAAGGACGCTGTGCTTCTGAATATGGGGCGAGGCAGTTTGATAGATACAGATGCTTTGGTGGAGGTTTTGGAGACAGGGCATCTTAGAGGCGTTGTGTTGGATGTCATGAATCCAGAGCCGTTGCCGAAGGAGCATAAGCTATGGGATATGGACAGGGTAATGCTCACACCGCATATTGCAGGACCAAGTATTGCGCATTGCGAGGCAACACAGGATAGAATTGTTGATATATGTTGTGAGAATATAAAACTGTACTTGCAGGGAAAGCCTTTGCGTAATAGGATAGAAGAGAAGGAATTTGAAGTATAGCAGGAGTAAAAGGCAGGGGTATTAAAGTGAATACATTTATTTTGGTAATAGAGATATTGGGAACAATTGCATTTGCAGCATCGGGAGCAATGACGGGGATACAGAAGAAGATGGATATCTTTGGCGTAACGATATTGGGCTTAACGACTGCGGTTGGTGGTGGTATTATTCGTGATATTTTGATTGGAAACATTCCGCCACAGACATTTCATAATCCAATCTATGCAACAATTGCAATTATAACTGCGATAATCATTTTCTTGTTGGGATATTGCGGAAAGCTTATTTACAATACAAAAATCTATGAGTATTTAACTTTTATCATGGATTCTCTTGGCTTAGGAATATTCACTGTAGTAGGTATTAACACAGCACTTGAGGCATCCCATGACTTTCGGAATTTCCTATTGGTATTCGTAGGCGTACTGACAGGTGTTGGCGGAGGTGTTCTTCGTGACATCTTAGCAGGCAATACTCCTTATATATTCGTAAAGCACATCTACGCTTGCGCATCTCTTGCAGGAGCATTGGTTTGTGTGTATGGAAGTCCATATTTTGGACTTCACGCATCCATGATAGCAGGCGCAGTGGTAGTAGTGCTTATCCGTTTCCTATCTGCGCATTATAAATGGAATCTTCCAAGAATTGAGTAAAAACAGGCTGTCGCACAATGCGACAGCCTGTCCTATTATCTCTTAATCATATATAACTGTGTGAGGCGGTCCTGGTCTACGAACCATGAGGATTCGCCCTTTTTATTATTCGCCTGACAGAAAGTAGAATATATACCAAGATTTGGATTCCAAAGATAATCTCTCTCTTCGTACATACCAATCAGGATATCTCTGTCAACCATACCTGTAAAGCCTAACTCTTTCACTGGCTCTAATCCAAGCTGAAAAGCAAGACGAGGATTGTATGTAGAAATAATCACACCCTCTTCTAATATGTCGCGAATCATTACGCTCTCGTAGCAATCCTTGACAACACCAATCATTCGAATCTCAGCAGCACGAGTCAAAAGTGAATCGCGCAAATCTGTCTGAAGAATAAATCTTCCATCGTCTGATGGAAATGAAAAATTCTCATCCTCAACGTCGGAATATATGATGAATCTGCCTACTCCCAAATAAACAGCATCATACTCCTTGCCGTCATAAGTAACATACAGGCCGCATTTGTACTCGCCTGTAGAGGTTCCTTCATTCTCAAATCTCTCCCTCATAAACTTAACTCCCTAATATTAATCTCTCAGTTCTCTTTATCTATGGATATTAATATCCCACCCTTTGGATACTCTCCCACCATAAAGGTATGCTTATCATATTATAGTTGGAGTTACTTTTCAAGTGCATAAATATACCTCAAAATCAATAACACGAAATTGTTTTCAAATTCTGAAAAGCTGAATTGCAGATGATATTGAGGAATTAGATTAAAAATAAACTAAAAACTGACATATAATTGAAAAAGAATAAATAAAATGATAAAATAACAACAAAAGGAACAATTATAAGTTATTTCATAAGTGCGGAAGGGGTATGAAGATATGCCAATTAATATAGAAGATATTTTGATTGCTGCGAAGCAGGCAGGAGCATCGGACGTACATATTACAGTAGGTGTTCCACCTAAGATGAGAGTAAACGGAAGTCTTGTAACCATGGATTATCCAAAGATGACACCGACAGATACTTTGGAAATTGCAGTCCAGATTATGGAAGGTAAGCAAAAGGAAATCTTTGATGAGCGAGGAGAACTGGATATGTCCTATGCCATAGCAGGAGAGGGCAGATATCGAGTAAATCTTTTTAAACAAAGAGGCTCTATTGCGTTATCTATGAGAATTGTAGATACTGAAATTCCATCGCCTGAGGCACTGGGAATTCCTGAAACAGTGATGAATCTCTATGAGAAGAAAAGAGGTCTTGTATTGGTAACAGGTCCAACAGGTAGCGGTAAGTCTACTACACTGGCTGCTTTTATTAATGCAATTAATCATAATAGAGATGCGCATATTATTACATTGGAGGACCCGATTGAATATTTGCATCAGCATGATAAATCCATCGTCAATCAAAGAGAGATAGGACTGGATTCAACGAATTATGCAAATGCTCTAAGAGCAGCACTCCGTGAGGACCCTGATGTTATTCTGGTAGGAGAAATGCGCGATTATGAAACCATCAGTGTTGCAATTACGGCAGCGGAAACAGGTCATCTTGTATTATCGACTTTGCATACAATTGGAGCAGCTAATACAGTAGACCGAATCATAGATGTATTCCCTGCAGAACAGCAGCAACAGATTCGTGTACAGTTTGCAAGTGTTTTGGAGGCTGTCGTTTCACAGCAGCTGGTTCCAAGGGCAGATGGCAATGGGCGAATTGCAGTATTCGAGGTAATGCATACGAATGCAGCGGTAAGAAATCTCATTCGAGAGGGCAAGACACACCAACTGGCAAGTGTAATGCAGATGAATCGCAAGGCTGGTATGATTACGATGGATGATGCACTGCTGCAGCTGAAAGAAGAAGGCGTAATTACGCAGGATATGATGATGCAGTTTGCACAGGATATAGAAAGTTTGAAAACAAAGATGATGTAAGAAAAAGTATTCCAAAATGTTCATTTAAAATTAATAACATTTTGGATGCTTTTTTTTTATGTTAATGGTATGATATAGCATGGAGGAAACTATATGAGAGAGATACCAAAACCATATGAAGTATATAAGCATTTCAAAGGGAATATTTATCAGATTATTTCCATAGCATTGGATTCGGAGACTTTGGAGCAGGTAGTTGTATATCAGCAGCTTTATAGTCCGTTTCAGATGTATGTAAGACCTTTGGAGATGTTTTTAAGTAAGACAGATAAGGATAAATATCCTGATGCGGTACAGGAGTATCGTTTTGAGAAGCTGGAGAAGGCGATGTTGGAAACAGACGTGAAGGTACAGGCGATTAATGCGCATGTGATAGATTCGGACAGTGTTGAGAAGCTGGTGAATCAGGAAGAAGAGAAAGCGTTAGAGTCTGTTACGGTAGAGGAAAGTGCTGTGGCAGATGAGGAGTTTGATATTGACCCGAATCTGCTTAGATTCCTTGAATCCGATAGCTGTAGCGACAAACTTGAGCTGTTGCACTTGATGCATGCAACGATTACAGATGCCATGATTGATACGATGGCAATGAGTCTTGACTTTGAGATTCAGAGTGGAGATATCGAGCAGAGATATCAGGAGCTTTTGAATTGTCTTTTGACAAAGGAGCGTTTTGAATGCGCAAGAATGAGATAGATGAGCTTGAGAAAATCGTCGAACCGTTACTTGGCTGGTATGATGCTCATGCAAGAGTCCTGCCGTGGAGAGAAGAGCCAACGGCATATCGCGTGTGGGTGTCTGAGATTATGCTACAGCAGACCAGAGTAGAGGCGGTAAAGCCTTATTATGAGAGGTTTTTGAATACACTTCCCGATGTGGAGGCACTGGCGGATGCCGAGGAAGAGGTTCTGCTAAAGCTGTGGGAAGGACTCGGTTATTATAATCGTGTACGCAATCTGAATAAGGCGGCAAGGCAAATCATGGAGCAGTATGGTGGACAGATTCCTGATACCTATGAAGAGCTTTGTAAGCTTGCGGGGATTGGAAGCTATACTGCGGGAGCGATTGCTTCGATTGCATTTAACAGACCTGTTCCAGCGGTAGATGGTAATGTGCTTAGAGTACTATCAAGAGTCCGTATGGATGGCAGGGATATTATGCAGCAGAGGGTTAAGACTGCTGTGGAGCAGGAGCTTTTGGAGATTATGCCAGAGGGCAGAGCGGGAGCCTTTAATCAGGCACTGATGGAGCTTGGGGCTATGGTTTGCATTCCTAATGGTGAGCCTAAGTGCGGTGAATGTCCGTGGCATGATTTTTGTAAGGCAAGGCTGGCGGGCTGCATGACAGAATATCCTAAGAAGTCCAAGAAAAAGCCGCGTACGATAGAGTATAAGACGATTCTTGTATTGCAGGATGCTAACAGGACGGCATTGCAGAAGAGACCTTCCAAAGGCTTGCTGGCAGGTATGTATGAGTTCCCTTGGATGGAAGGAAACAGAAGTGAAGAGGAAGTGCTGGCATATATAAAAGAGCTTGGACTAAAGGCAATCCGAATCAGGCGTTTGGAAGACAGTAAGCATATTTTTACGCATAAGGAGTGGCATATGACAGGCTATGCGATTCGAGTGGATGAGCTTGAGAGTATCACAGGCAATGGCAGACTGTTATTTGCGGATAAGGAAGAGACGGATACGCAGTATGCCATTCCATCAGCATATGCTGCATATTTGAAGGCTGCGCATATGGATACACTTTTCAGACACATTAATTAAAGAATACATCAGACTAAAGAGTTAGAGGGGTGCAGAATATGAAATTATTATCAATTGCAATACCATGCTATAATTCATCAGCATACATGAGAAATTGTATTGACTCATTGCTTCCAGGCGGTGAGGATGTTGAGATTATTGTAGTAAATGACGGTTCCAAGGATAACACGGCAGACATTGCAGAGGAGTACCATCAGAGATTTCCAAGTATTGTTAAGGTAGTGAATAAGGAAAATGGCGGACATGGTTCGGCTGTTAATTCAGGTATTGAAGCGGCTACAGGTCTTTATTATAAGGTTGTAGACAGTGATGACTGGGTAAATGAAAGTGCATATATGCAGATTCTTGCAACATTGCGTGAACTGGTGCAGAAAGGAACTCCTGTAGATATGTTTATCAGTAACTTTGTTTACGAGAAGGAAGGCGAGAAACGTAAGCGGGTTATGAAATATCCTCATGCATTGCCGCAGAATCAGATATTTACATGGAAGGATGTTAAGCATTTTAAGGTTGGTCAGTATATTTTGATGCATTCAGTTATTTATCGTACACAATTATTAAAGGATTGTAGATTAAAGCTGCCTGAGCATACCTTCTATGTGGATAATATTTTTGTATTTAATCCATTGCCATATGTTAATACCATGTACTATATGGATGTGAATTTCTATCGTTATTATATAGGAAGAGCAGACCAGTCTGTAAATGAGCAGGTTATGATTAGTCGTATTGACCAGCAGATTAGAGTAAATAAGCTGATGGTAGATTATTTTGTGGATGAATTCCCGAGAATTCGCGCAAACGGTAAGGTAAGACGTTATATGCGCAATTATCTGGACATTATTACAACTGTTTCATCAGTTATGCTGATTCGTTCAGGTACTGAGGAGAATCTTGAGAAGAAGAAAGAGCTTTGGCAGTATATCAAGAATAAGGATACAAAGCTGTGGAAGCGCCTTCGTTATGGTCTTCTTGGTAATGTTATGAATCTGCCTGGAAAGTACGGAAGAAGAATTACAGTAGATGCATATAAGATTTGCCAGAGAATTTTCCATTTTAATTAAGATTTATAATTATGCAAAAATGGTAGTCAGGAATTGTTTTTTGGGGCTTTGTTATGAATAAAAACAAATATACCTTGTAAAATAGTGGAAAACTCGCTATAATGCAAGAGGTATGAATGTATAAAACACTGGAGGTAAAAGAGTTATGTACGCATTTGACGAAGTGAAGAATGTAGACAGTGAAATCGCTGAGGCGATTGTCAAAGAGCAGGAAAGACAGAACAGCCATATTGAGCTGATTGCGTCTGAGAACTGGGTAAGTAAGGCTGTTATGGCAGCAATGGGAAGCCCATTGACGAATAAATATGCAGAGGGATATCCAGGAAAGAGATATTACGGCGGATGTGAGTGTGTAGACGTTATCGAGAACCTTGCTATCGAGAGAGCAAAGGAATTATTCGGTTGCGATTATGCTAATGTACAGCCACATTCAGGAGCACAGGCTAACATGGCAGTACAGTTTGCTGTATTAGAGCCAGGTGATACAATTATGGGTATGAACCTTGACCACGGCGGACACTTAACACATGGTTCACCTGTTAATATGTCAGGTAAGTACTTCAAGGTAGTTCCTTACGGTGTTGATGATAATGGTGTGCTTGATTATCAGAAGATGAGAGAGCTTGCTTTAGAGTGCAAGCCTAAGATGATTATTGCAGGCGCAAGTGCATATGCTAGAACAATTGATTTCAAGTTCTTTAGAGAGGTTTGTGACGAGGTTGGTGCTGTATTAATGGTAGATATGGCTCACATCGCAGGTCTTGTAGCTGCAGGACTTCATCCAAGTCCATTCCCATATGCAGATGTAGTTACTACTACAACACATAAGACTTTAAGAGGACCACGTGGTGGTATGATTCTCGCAAATAAAGAAGCAGCTGAGAAGTATAACTTCAATAAGGCTATTTTCCCTGGTATTCAGGGTGGTCCTTTGATGCATGTTATCGCAGCTAAGGCTGTTTGCTTCAAGGAAGCTTTATCTGATGAGTTCAAGGCTTATCAGAAGCAGATTATTGCTAATGCTCAGGCACTTTGCAAGGGCTTACAGTCAAGAGATATCAAGATTGTATCTGACGGTACAGATAATCACTTGATGTTAGTTGACCTTACTCCATATGATTTAACAGGTAAGGCTGTTGAGAAGTTATTGGATGAGGCTCATATTACATGTAATAAGAACACAATTCCTAACGATCCTAAGTCTCCATTTGTTACAAGTGGTGTAAGACTTGGTACTCCTGCTATCACAAGCCGTGGTATGAAGGAAGATGATATGGATCAGATCGCAGAGGCAATTGCTATGGTAATCAAGGGCGGCGAGGCTAAGATTCCTGAGGCAAGAGCTATTGTACAGACATTAACAGATAAGTATCCATTGAACTAATTAAAGATTGATATGATTTGAAGACGCTTTAGAGGGAAAGAATAGTTTCCTCTAGAGCGTTTTTTAGTTAACGCAGCTTGCGATGCAGGGAGAGGAATTTTTTCTTGAACACACAATCTACACACAAAAAGTATGGAAATTAACATAATAATAAGGTATGATATAAGAGTAGAGAGTTGAGAGCGAATATCGAGAGGGGACCGCATATGATATATAATGAAATACCAAATATAGAGTCGAAAGAGACGGAGCTGGCGAATAGAGAGCGTCGTCGCCGTAGACGAATCAAGGAGCAGGTAACTGCTTATATTGCCTTACTTATTATTGTGGCAACAGTGGCAACAGGAGGAACAATTGGAGTTAAGACTGTGATGAGTCATGTACAGGCGTATAACGCCGAGATGGAGCAGGCGATTGCAGATGCAGTTGAGGAGCAGAGTCAGGCAATTGAGAGCGAAGCGATTGCAAAGAGTGAGGCTCTTGAAGAAGCATCTCAGGCAGTTTCAGAGGAGCAGACAGCTGAGCAGGAGACAGTAGTTGTACCTGAGATTGACCCTTTGGACGAGCTGGTTGCTGGTTTGATGCAGGATATGACTTTAGCTGAGAAGGTTTCGGCTATGTTCATTGTGACACCTGAGTCGATTACGGGTGTTGGAAAGGCAGTTAGAGCAGGCGATAGTACCAAGCAGGCAATTACAGATAACCCTGTGGGCGGCATCATTTATGCAGAGAAGAATTATCAGTCAGACAGTCAGTTTCAGACTATGCTTACCAATACAAGAGAATATTCAAAGTATCCATTGTTCATAGCGGCAGGCTGGGCTCTTGCAGAGGATAAGCAGCAAAGCTTTGGAATAGATATGGATTTAACAGCTTTGAAGGCTCTTGCAGTAGAGGGAGTCGCGATAAATGATTATCAGATGGAAGTGAACGGTCTGAATGTCAGTGGTTTTATGAATGATAAGGTGGTTACTGATTACTATTCTTCATCTGATGCAGCGGTAGCAGCGATTCAGGTGGGAGTTGATGTGCTGGTTGCACCTGCAGATTATAAGGCAGCATATCAGGGAGTGCTTGATGCGATTACCAATGGTGTGATTGCAGAGGAGAGAATTAATGAATCCGTTCGCAGGATTTACAAAGTGAAGTATCAGGATGCTTTAGAAAGTGATGTAAACGAATAAGGAATGTATAATGAGTCCGACAGTTTTTGTTGGACTTATTTTTTTCAGACAATAAGTGAAAAAGTCTTTAAAAAAGTTTTTGCTTTTTTTGTTGACAATGTGACCGCCATGCTGTATAGTATATTTTGTTGTGAGAACAACAGATAATAAATGCGCGAGTGGCTCAGCGGTGGAGCACCTCCTTGCCAAGGAGGGGGTCGCGGGTTCGATCCCCGTCTCGCGCTCTTGACTTC